>CAJTVK010000030.1:22604-38064 GCA_910579645.1 uncultured Lachnospiraceae bacterium
GGTAGGTCAGAATTCTGATTTCTGCGTCAAAAATGAGGTATTTCTAACTGATTTCCCTGCCCGGTTTGCTGCCAAGGCGGCTGAACTCCCTTCGGTCAGACAACGCCGCCTTTTGCGGCAGCAAACCGGGCAGGGAAATCAGTAAGAAATATCTCATTTTTTCCGAAGAAATCAGAATTCTGCCTACCGCCGCCTCCGGCCTCCTGCCGGGAAGAATCGGCAGAACCGCCGGCCAAACCTACGGAACCGTAATGCCGGACGCTGGGGAATGGTAGGCGAGGAATGGTAGGCGAGGAATGGTAGGCGAGGGATGGTAGGCGAGGGATGGTAGGCGAGGAATGGTAGGCGAAGATTGGTAGGTGAGAAATGGTAGGTGGTGGGTTGTGGATGGGTGGGGTTATTTATAAAATGCAATGTAACCGGCTTTTTTTGGGTGGTCTATGATTAGGGTGTTTTTTTCTTTTAATATATTAAATGCAATTATTAGATTGGCTCCTGCGGAAATGAAATTAACAACCATGGTTAGAAAAGATATTGTGCCCGGATATATAAAAATGAAAAATACGCTGCCAAAACCTAATACTGCAAAAGGCGTTAAAACACCAAATAAGTATGCTTTCTTTTTTAATGCTACTTTGCAGGCACAGCTTGGCATCATTGCGTTAATGTTGAAGTGAACGGCATTCCAGCCTTTTCCGCTGGCAATGGCCCAACCTGCACCATGTAGTAATTCATGTATAATAACTGAAATTGCAACAATCGTTATGAATATAATATAAAATGAAAGACCGCTTACCTCTAATAAAGCTGCTTTTTTAATTAGGAAAAAGCGATACAGTAAGCCAAAAACTAATACATATGGAAGGGCATAAAGAATGCCTAAAGTCATTGCTTTGCCGGAAGGAATAGTGACGTCTTTTTCTTTATAGCCTTGCTTATGTAATTGTTCTTTTACTTTTTCAAAATTTTCGCTGTGATTATTCATTGGAATATCCTCCCTATTTCTGAATAGGCCGGTATGCTTATTTTTGTTTTTTCTTCTTTTTTGTTTTTGCACCACCATGTGCCTGCCAATGAGCAGCTGCCGCCTAAGATGAATAAAATAAAAATGATAAGTTCCCATAAATTTTCCATTGATAATTTCTCCTTTCATGAGCAGGGTAGCGTTAGAATGAAAATCCTGTCTTAAAAAGAGATTACTTTATTTTTTGCAAAATGTCAATTATTTCATACTATTTGACGCAAAAAAATAGCTTGTCTTTTCAGCAACAAGCAATTTTAAGATTCGTTTAAGTAATTTTGATGCGGCAAGGCGAGGAACTGCAATTTCTGTCGGATGGAGCACTGGTTCTGTTTATTGAATTTTTTTGTATATTAGGATTGCGACAACCTCGACCGTAACTACAATGTTATATATCCATTGAACGCAGAAAGCTGTTGTGTCGTAATTTATGGGTATATAGTCTGAGATTTTTGCAAAAAAATTAATAATGAAAATGAATGTAATCATAGCAATAATGCTTGCTTTTCCAATGATTGCCCGTCCTCTTTCATCACGGGAGGATTTAATAAAGAATAGGATAACCAAAACAATCGTAATCGGCTGGGCATACCATATCCCTGCTAGAAGGATTGTTCTGTTGCTCACGAGATCGTTCAGTATTTTAATCACTTTTCTGCCTCCGAAAAATCAAATAAATCTTCGATTGTTACATCAAATACTTTTGAAATGCTATACGCCAACATCATAGAGGGATTATAGCGGTTTCGTTCAAGCTGTATAATTGTCTGTCGGGAAACGCCAATTAAATCGGCAAGTTCTTGCTGCGTCATTCTTTTCGTGGCTCTGTATACATGGATTTTACTTTCAAACTGGTATTTATTTTTTGACAAGGGCATGCCGCCTTTCTTTGGCTTTGTTGGTATTTGGCAGATTTGAGTATAACATATTTTCGGACAAAATCAAAGATTATTTATTTTCTCTCCATGGAAATCAATTTTGGGTTTTATGACTGCGCAGCTGCCGGGGGCGGGAGTTTATAGACAGCCGATGCCCTGCGGCAAGACAGCCGGCCTCCGCACAGAACCATTGATTTTTCGGAGTGCTTCCGCTCTGCGGCAAACGGCAGCTTAATTTTTAAATTTTTAAGAAAATCAATATAACTCTTGGAAATACGCGAAAATATGTTATAATAATAGGCAATGAACAGAAAGTGGGGCAAAGAGGGCGCAAAATGAAGTTCTATAAGAAGCTTTATGTGGGGGAAAGCATAAAAAAACCGAATAAGGTAAAGCGGAAGCTGCGCCGCAACGCGGGGCAGTTTAAAGTGTATGTCATTGCGCTTGCCGGCGGGGACGATCAGCTGGAAATTTATCATTGCGCCTTTCTTCAGCAGAAATATTACAGGGATCACCCGCCATATATTATCGGGCTTGCCGGAGGTTATGAGGAAGCGGTGGATATTGTGGTGAAGATAACGGAGGCTGCCTTGAAGGAGACAGGCAGGCCTGATTTGAAAAAATATTTGTTTCCGGAAAATGAGTAAGAGGTAGGTATGCTGCACATATTATTATTGATTTTGAAAATAATAGGAATTTTTCTGGCAGCTTTGCTTGGTATCGTGGCACTTGTGCTGATTGGCGTTCTCTTTGTGCCGGTTCGGTATCATATAGAGGCGGAAGGGAAACTGGGGAATGAGAATCCGGTGCATGTGGGGGTGAAAGCCAGCTGGCTGCTTCATATTGTGAGCGTGGCGTTCGCGTATCCCGAAGCGGTGTGTGTCAGAGTGAAGGTATTCTGTTTTACATTATTTGATTCTTCCAAGTTGAAAAAAGCAGAGGGAAATGGCAAAAAAAAGAAGGCACCTCCGGAGGAAGAGGGGGAAAAAGTAGGGAACGGAAGGGATGCGAAGGCCGGTGAACCGGGAGAAGCCGGCGGGGCGGCGGAATCGGACGGGATGAAATCACAGGCAGCGGAAGAGGGACGTTTGACGGAAAGCGGTAAAACGGGAGCAGGACAGGAAACACGGGAAGAGGGACGGAAAGAGCAGGAAGAAGGACAGGCAACACAGGAAACGGGACAGGAAACAGAGGAAGAGGGGGCTGAGGGGAAAGAAGCGGAAGAGGGAGAAGATGAGGCAGAAGGACAAGTAACGGAACGTGAAGGGGATGCGGAATTGCCGGAAGAAGGCATTTTCGGGAAGATAAAGGCATTTTATCTCGTATTAAAGCGTCTTTTCATGCAATTTATCACTGCTTTAAAAAATATAGAGTACACAATAAGGGGAATCTGTGATAAAATAAATGGGATTGTTAAAAATATCCAGTATTATGTGGATATTTTGAAAAGCGAGGTGTTCCGCGGCGCATGGGCGGCTTCTAAGAAGCAGCTGATAAGGATTCTGCGGATGCTGCGTCCCAGAGTTTTTCGGATGGACTTGAGAATAGGGATGGATAATCCGGCAGCAACCGGACAGATTCTTGCCATATATGGGATTCTATATCCTTTTGTCGGAAACAATATTTCGGTGGACGGGGATTTTGAGAATAAGGTGATGGAAGGAAGTCTTCTTATAAAAGGCAGGATAAGGGCAGTGGTGTTTTTGGTGGCAGCATTTCGGCTGTTTATCAATAAAAATATAAGGCGGCTATGGAAAATATTGAAAAAGGAGGATATGTAAATGTCAGAAAACAATTTTTCGGGAGTAATAGAATCGTTGATGAAGGGGATGAATGGGGTGCTGTCCACGAAAACAGTGGTGGGGGAGGCCACGCAGGTAGGGGATACCATTATCCTTCCTTTGGTAGATGTGAGTTTCGGGGTGGGCGCAGGCGCCAGTTCCGCAGATAAGAAGAGCGGAGGAGCCGGCGGTTTCAGCGGGAAAATGACTCCCAGCGCAGTATTGGTGATTAAGGACGGCACGACGAAGTTGGTGAATGTGAAGAATCAGGATACTATGACGAAGCTGTTGGATATGATTCCTGATTTGGTGGATAAATTCACGAAATCGGAGGAAAAGGAAGAGATGCTGGACGATGAGACGGCGGTGGATATTGCATTTCCCGAAGAAAAAGAATAGAAAATAGGCATTTATTGAGGACTAACTGCATAGAATAGAAAAAAAGAAGTATAAGTGGAGACGGTTTGCATGAAAAAAATGATTGGGTTTATTGCATTTTGGATTGCGGTAGGCATGCTGCTTATGCTTTTTTTTACAAGCAGGTTGGTAGGTCTGGCCATATGCGCACTGTTGCTGCTTATTGGGTATAATTTTTATTATTGCGGATAATTTTAGGTGTTCATGGCCGGTAAAAACGGAAAGAGTGGAAATGAAAATGATTGGAGAAGTAACGGTTAGGAAAACAGCCGGACAAGATTCGGCAGGAAGAAAAACTGCGGAAAGAGGGATGACGGAAAAGGGATCGGCAATAAAAGAAAGGGCAGCGGCAGAAAAAGGAATAGGGAAAAAAGTAACGGAAGAGAAAGTGGCCAGAGAAAAAACAGTCAGGGAAGATGGAGCGGCAGGGAAGGCGGAAGTGGCAGGGAAGAAGGAAACGTCAGGGAAGACGGAAGTGACAGGAAAGGCGGAAACGTCAGGGAAGACGGAAACGGCAGGGATGAAGGAAACGTCAGGGAAGACGGAAACGATAGGGATGAAGGAAACAGAGAAGAAGGAAACCGGAGAAAGAAAAGCTGTCGTAAAGGAGACGGAAATCGCCGGCAAAGGGGACCACAGGAACGAATTGACGGGAAAAAGCCGGATATGGAGGGAACTGGCTGTACACGGGAGAGATAAGCTTAAGAAGGAAATATCGGAACAAGAGGAAAGCCGGGAAGATTCGAAAAATTCCCCCAGAGAGGAAATGCCGGGAAAAAAAGAAATAGTGGAAAAAGAGAACATATTGGGAAAAGAGAACGTATCGGGAAAAGAGGGCATGCCGGAAAAAAAGGGCATGCCGGAAAAAAAGGGCATGCAAGAAAAAAAGGGTATGCCAGAAAAAGAGGGCGTGCCGGAAAAAAAGGGCATGCCGGAAAATAAGGAAGTTTCGGAAGAAAAAGGAATGCAGAATGCAGAAACCGCCGGCACTGACATGGCGTATGGGCGGATAGGGAATCATAAGGCAGGAAGCTATGAAACGGATAAAAAGGACTTGACGGACTGTGGGACGAAAGCAAGAGCAAAGGAAGCCGGAATTCCGGCAGGCCAATGGAGGGAAGAGGGCTGCGGTCTGCGGTTCCGGAAAGCGGAGACGGACAAGCAGCAGGAAACAGGAGAACCAAGGGAATGTGGGAATGCTGCTTTAAGGGAGGAAGAACGGCCGGAGGCAAAGCTTCGGGAAGAGCGGCTCCGTATGGAAACACAGCAGCGGGAACTGGAGAAAATGCAAAGGCAGCTGGAACGGGACAGGCAGCAGTTTGCGGAATATGTGAAGGCTAAAGAAAACAGCATAGATATGGATCGGAAACGGCTGGAACAGGAAAACCGGTTTTTTGACCAGAAGATGAAAATTCTGCAGGGCGGTTTTGAGCAGCTGGAAGAGGACAGGCGTAAGTTCCAGAAAGAAAAGGACAAGTTTGATGCAGGAAAAGAAATATATGTGGAGACGCAGGATGCATTCAAGCGATATGAGATGACAGAGATGCTGTTCCGCGGAGTGAATAGTTTCCTTGCGCTGAAAAAGCGGTATAAAGATCTGATAAAGATGTTCCATCCGGACAATGTGGCCGGGGACCATGAGATGGTGCAGCTGATTAACAGGGAATATGAGGAACTGAAGAAAGCATATGAGGTTGGAATGCAGGCTTAATTATGCCGTGCTTTTTTGTCGACAAAAAATAATTGCCGATTATGATAGCCTCTCCGGGGATGCGCACGATTTTTGCATAGTAATTATGGCTGATATGAAGCAAACATGCTGCAAACATGCTGCAAACATGCTGCAAACATGCTGCAAATATGAAGCGAATATGAAGCAAATATGCTGCAAAAATCGGCGCAGCCAGTCAAAAGGGAAAACGATTGCTGCGGCATGCCGCGGCATATTTCATCTGTACGGGGCTGTGCATAAATAATGGAGGGACACTTCTTAAATAAAGAGTCCCTCACTAAAATCCTATGTTTTCTGCCCTACAGAAAAAAGCCGTTACATTTCCGGTTCCGTTAAGCACGCTCTACGTTGCCGGATCTTAAGCAGCGTGTACATACATGCATCCTTTTAGCTCCGCCGTTTACTTTACACTTAACGGTTTTCACGTTAGAGTGCCAAATTCTGTTGGTTTTTCTATTGGAATGGCTTACGTTGTTGCCAAAATGAACGCCTTTACCACAAATATCACACTTTGCCATCTTTGCACCTCCTCGAACATTATACTCACAACATTTGTATCATAGCAGAAAAAGTCATATATTGCAAGCAAAATTTTAAACTTTGGAAAAATATTGTTGCTGTTTCGCTTTCATGTCATAAACTTGAGCCGCAGCCTGTTTCCAATTACAAAATCTTTCAGTATTTCCATTATATTTCTTGTTTCTTTTATTGAGAGAGGTTATAATATCCTATATATGTTGGATAGAATAAAATTAAGGAGGTAGGATATGAGAGCATCTTCTATGGATACCCATATGGGAAATATAGCGATTGATACCGAAGTGATTGCGCAGTATGCCGGTGCAGTTGCCATGGAATGTTTCGGAATCGTCGGCATGGCTGGGGTAAATGTGAAAGACGGGTTGGTGAAGCTGCTTAAGATGGACAGCATGACACGGGGGATTAAGGTAGCGCTGAAAGGCCATAAGCTGACCTTGGATTTCCATGTGATTGTTGCATATGGAGTGGGGATACTTGCAGTGTCGGATAATCTGATCAGTAACGTGAAGTATAAAGTGGAAGAATTTACGGGAATTGAAATTGAGAAAATCAACATCTTTGTTGAAGGTGTGAGAGTGATTGATTAAGGAGGATTTTGTTGTGGCTAATACAATCGACGCTAAGATGTTTGCCAGAATGTTCTTAGCTGGTGCAAAAAATTTGGAAGCAAAGAAAGAATGGATCAATGAACTGAATGTGTTTCCTGTCCCGGACGGCGACACGGGCACGAATATGACATTGACCATTATGTCTGCGGCAAAAGAAGTGTCAGCATTGCAGAATCCTGATATGGCTTCTCTCTGTAAAGCGATATCGTCCGGCTCTTTAAGAGGGGCGAGGGGGAACTCCGGCGTTATTCTGTCCCAGCTTTTCCGGGGATTTACAAAGGGTGTCAGAGACTATGAGGAAGTGGATGTGGGCATCATTGCGGCTGCTTTTGAGAAAGCGGTGGAGACTGCGTACAAGGCAGTCATGAAGCCGAAAGAGGGAACTATCCTGACAGTGGCAAAGGGCGGCGCGAAGAAGGCAAGGGAATTGGCCGACAATGGGGAAGAGGATCTGGGCGTATTTTTGGCGGAAGTGATTAAGCATGCGGACAATGTGCTGGCAAAGACACCGGAGATGCTTCCTGTCCTGAAGCAGGCGGGAGTGGTGGATTCCGGCGGACAGGGACTGATGCAGGTGCTGAAGGGCGCTTATGATGCATTTTCCGGCAAGGAAATCGATCTGACGATAACCGAGGTGAAAACACCGTCCATGGGAAGCACTCAGATGAATATGGATGCGCAGGCCCAGGCGGATATTAAATTCGGTTACTGCACGGAATTTATCATTATGCTGAACCGTAATTTCAATATTAAGCAGGAGATGGATTTTAAGGCTTATCTGGAATCCATCGGCGATTCCATAGTCGTGGTTGCGGATGATGATGTGGTCAAGGTACATGTACATACCAATGACCCCGGGCTTGCCATCCAGAAAGCACTGAAATACGGTGCGCTTTCCAATATGAAGATTGACAACATGCGTCTGGAACATCAGGAAAAGCTGTTTAAGATGTCGGAGAAGCAGAAGAAAGCGGAGCCGGAAGAGCCGCAGGAGGATGCGCCGAAGAAAGAGGTAGGATTTATTGCGGTTTCCGCAGGCGAGGGCATTCATGACATTTTCAAGGGACTGGGCGTGGATTATATTATTGAAGGCGGACAGACAATGAACCCAAGCACGGCGGATATGCTGGATGCCATTGAGAAAGTGAATGCGGATACGGTATATATCCTTCCGAATAACAAAAATATCATTTTGGCGGCAGAGCAGGCGGCTCATATGGTAGAAAACAAAAAAATAGTGGTCATCCCCACCAAGACGGTGCCGCAGGGCATAACCGCAGTCATCAACTATGTGCCTGACTTAAGCATTGAGGAAAATACGGATACGATGATTGAGGAAATCAAGGCGGTCAGCACCGGGCAGGTGACTTATGCGGTGCGTGATACGGTCATTGACGATAAGGAAATCAAACAGGGAGACTATATGGGCATAGGCGACAGCGGCATTCTGTCCAACGGAGCGGATATGTTGGAGGTGACGCTGAAAATGGTTGCGGATATGATGGCCGGGGAGAAGGAACTGATCAGCATTTATTACGGTTCCGAGGTGACGGAGGAGGATGCGGAAAGCCTGAGCGGCTTGCTTGCGGAAAAATATCCCGCCTGTGATTTGGAACTGCAATATGGCGGACAGCCGATTTACTATTATATCATTTCGGCGGAATAAATCTTTTTCTTAAAGGATGATAATCGGGAGCTGCATTTACTTTCCCTTGTTGTCGGATTTGGGAACTGTCAGGGAGTGCTTTTTAAGATTTCCATTGACGGCTGCCTGAACGGATGACAAGGGAAATTGTATTTGCTTGGCAGGATATGTTCCGGAGGACGGCAGATGGACAGCAATACAGGGATTATGGAAATAAAAGGGATTGGGGAGAAGACGGCAAAACTGTTCCGGAAATTGGGCATTCAGACAGTAGGGGATTTGCTGCATGACTATCCGCGGGATTACGAAGATTTTAAGGAGCCGTCAGCTATTTCAGAATGCAGGGCAGGGGAACTCTGTTCGGTGCGGGCCTGCTTGGTAGGGAACATTTCGGCAAAAAAAGTGCGCAGCCTGACCATACTGAACTTCATCATCCGAGATGCGGGCGGCGAAATTTCCATGACATATTTTAATATGCCCTATGTGAAGAATATTCTGAAAAAGGGGCTGTTTTATATATTCCGGGGGGTGGTGCAGGCAAAGAACGGCAGGCTGGTAATGGAACAGGCGAAGATTTATAAGCCGGAGGAATATTTCAGGCTGACGGGAATCCTGCAGCCCAGGTATCCGCTGACGGCGGGGCTGACCAATCACATGGTGGCAAAGGCAATGAAGCAGGCGCTTTCCTTTTATGACTTTCCACAGGACTATCTGCCGGAATGGGTGAAGAGGGATATGGAATTGGAGGATTACAGGCAGGCGGTGGAGGAAATACATTTTCCTCCGGATTATGAAAGCATGCTTCGGGCCCGAAAGCGGCTGGCTTTTGACGAGTTTTTCCTGTTCATCCTTATGCTGCGGAAATGTAAAGAACGGAATGAGGTATTGGAAAACAGCTATCCTATGCGGGATACGGGTGAGACGGAACGGCTGACGGAAGCGCTTCCTTACGCACTGACAGGGGCACAGAAGAAAGTATGGGGAGAAATCAAGGCGGATTTGCAGGGCGGGAAAGCCATGAACCGGCTGGTGCAGGGGGATGTAGGGTCGGGTAAAACGATTTTGGCTTTTCTGGCACTGCTGCTCTGTGTGTCCAACGGGTATCAGGGGGCAATGATGGCGCCTACCGAAGTGCTTGCCGCCCAGCATTATGAGTCTATGACAAAACTGCAGAAAGACTATGGGCTGCCGATACGTCCGGTGCTGCTGACCGGTTCCATGACGGCCAAGGAGAAAAGGCAGGTATATGAGGCGGTGCAGTGCGGAACGGTCAATGTGGTAATCGGTACCCATGCGCTGATTCAGGAACGGGTGGAATATAAGAATCTGGCATTGGTGGTAACGGACGAGCAGCACCGGTTTGGCGTTGCCCAGCGGCAAAGGCTGGCAGGAAAAGGGGAAAATGTCCATGTGATGGTTATGAGCGCAACGCCTATTCCGAGGACTTTGGCCATTATTTTGTACGGAGATCTGGATATTTCCGTGGTGGATGAACTGCCGGCGGACAGGCTTCCCGTGAAGAACTGCGTGGTAGGCACGGATTACCGGGAAAAGGCATATCGTTTTCTTGCGAGGGAAGCCGCCGCCGGCCGGCAGGTCTATGTCATCTGCCCCATGGTGGAGGAAGGGGAATTGGAAGGTGTGGAGAATGTCACTTCCTATACGGAAAAGCTAAGGAGCGTGCTGCCGCAGGAGCTGCGGGTCGGATGCCTGCACGGGAAAATGCCTGCGCAAGATAAAAACAGGATTATGGAAGAATATGCTGCCCACAAGATGGATGTGCTTGTATCCACGACGGTTATCGAGGTAGGCATCAATGTGCCGAATGCCACGGTAATGATGATAGAGAATGCGGAACGTTTCGGCCTGGCGCAGCTGCATCAGCTGCGGGGACGGGTGGGCAGAGGGGAATATCAGTCATACTGCATTTTCATTAACGGATCCGATAAGCCGCAGGCATTTGACCGGCTGGATATTCTGAACCGTTCCAACGACGGCTTTTTCATTGCGGGCGAAGATCTGAAAATGAGGGGGCCGGGGGATTTGTTCGGCATCCGTCAGAGCGGGCTGATGGATTTTAAGATAGGGGATGTTTATCAGGATGCCGGGCTGCTGAAAAAGGCAGAACAGTGCGTGGAAAAACTGTTGGCAAAGGATGAGGGACTGGCCTTGGAGGAGCATCGGACGCTGCGGGAATATGTGGAAAAAGCTTTGGGAGAAGGGGATTTCAGGACAATCTGAACGGAAACAGTGCATGGAACGGTGACGTTACGCACTGCGGCATATTCCGGATATATATTTTAAGATACTTCATCCGGCCGGCAATCAGAGTTCTGCCCTGCCTGTTCCCGGCGTATGTTCCTTGCGGACGGAGGAAGGGGTGCAGCCATATAAGGATTTAAAAGAGGAATTAAATAGTTTCTGGTTGGTAAGGCCGTTTGCCTCCATGACTTCGGAAATGGGGGCATTTGTATTCAGCAGGTCCTCGTAGGCGTGGGCAAGCCGTACCTCATTTAAATAGCCGAGAAAGGACATTCCCATATTTTGCTTAAAAAAACGGCAGAAATACTCTTTTCCCAATCCCAACAGAGCGGTTACGTCGTCCAGGCCAATCGGCTCTTTGTAGTGGCCTTCCACATAAGTGATTACATCCCGGATGCGCTCCATGGCCAGATTGTTTCCGGGGCTGTAGGCGGGCGGCTGTTTTACGGAAAAGAAGCGGATTAGGCGGGACACAATCTGAAGCACAAGGCCTTCTGCCTCCATACGGTAGGTAGGGGGTTCTTCCATGTATAGGCGGGTCAGCGCTTCCAGCAGTTCGCATGCGCTGCGGTAGGCGGGAAACTGTTCTTCGGAAGCCTGCTCCGGGGTGCAGAGAATCTGATAGGAGTCGATGTCCGGAAAATATTGCCGCATATGCTTTTTCGAGACATGGATGCAGACGAACATGGACAGTTCGTCATAAGTATAGGTACTGTGTACTTTTCGGGATTCCACAACAAGCATATGCTTTTTCAGCAGGCGGAAGCTTTTTCCTTCAATCGTAATATCCGCGGTTCCGTTCAGCGGATACAGGATTTCCAGCTGCTCATGCCAGTGCAGCGGGAAATAGCCGCCGGGAGCGGTTGTGTAGGCAATGGATATGCCGGTGGTTAAAATATGGGGAATTACATCCGAAGCAATAGGTTCCATAAATGTCTCCGATCTTTTTATATTCAGCCAAGAAAATTCATTTTCTATACTCTATCAGAATCATGGCATGAAGTCAATATCGCCTTAAAAAGAGTCAAAATCTGACCTATGATTTACGGCCGGCAGGCAGTAAAATAATACCTGTAACAGAGAGAAAGAAGAGAAAGCGAAAGGAGATATAGATTATGAATGCAGCAGCAATAAGCAGAGGAGCAATGACAGAAAGCCGGAAAAAAGTATCCGTATGGGAAAAAATGGCAAAGAGGCTGGTGGAATATTTTGAGAAGTATGGTGCGGAAATCACCTGCGGAGTGCTTGCCATCTCGGGAAATACAAATACGGCCCTTGTATATCAGATGCTGAAGAAATAAGACAGGGGACGGCATGGAAGGGAAAAAGAAGCATAGGGAAAGGCAAAAGAGCCGGTAACATGCATGAGGATGCAGTGTGCCGGCTCTTTTTAAACGTTCGGGGCAAAACATCATTCTTGGCCGCAGGCTGAACGGTTATCCATTGATTTCCTCAGCAAGAAAAACAGATATATTTATGAAACAATTTCTGCTATAATGATGTATGACAGGCAGATTATCCGCAGGCAGCGGGACGGGCGGTTTCGGCTGACAGCGGCGGATAATGAAAGGGCCGGAGTTTGGGAGGGTAAGCAGATGAAAGAAGAAAATCTGAGAAAATTGCAGGAAATCCTTGATAGGGCAGTGGCGGATAAGGAAATAGCAGGAGCAAATTTCTGCGTGCAGAAAGACGGCAGGGAAATCTGTTACTTACAGAGCGGCTATGGGGATATGGAACGGAAGAAAGAACTGCGGCGGGACAGCATTTTCCGCCTGTATTCCATGACAAAGCCGATTACTGCGGCAGCTGTCATGAAGCTGGCGGAGGAAGGGCGGCTGGATATGGGAGAGCCTGTGGCAGCCTTTTTTCCTTCTTTCCGCGGACAGACCGTGGAGGAGAAAGCAGGGGAACGGGTTCCCGTGCAGAGGGATGTCACGGTAAAGGATTTGATGGATATGACGGCAGGCCTGATGTATCCCGGTTATGCCGGTCCGGCAGGAAAAGAGACGGATAAGGTATTTGTGGAATTGGATCGGCGGCTTTTCACGGAGAATCCTATGTCTACGGAGGAATTTGCGGAATGCTTGGGGAAATGTCCTCTGGCTTTTCAGCCGGGCAGCGGATGGATGTACAGCAGCTGTGCGGATGTGTTGGGCGCGATTGTGGAGAAGGTTTCCGGCGTGGCCTTTTCCCGATATCTGCGGGAGAATTTTTTTGAGCCGCTTGGGATGGCAGATACCGGTTTTTATGTGCCGGAGGAAAAGCGGGAGAGATTGGCCGTGACTTATCAGACAGGCATGGAGGGGATGGAACCGTACCGCGGGAATCATTTGGGAATTATCAATGCCATGGACAGGGAGCCGGCCTTTGCATCAGGCGGCGCAGGGCTTGTTTCCACAGTGGATGATTATATGCGCTTTGCACATATGCTGCTGCAGGGGGGCATCTATGACGGCGGGAGAGTGCTGGAAGAGCATACGGTGCGTTTTATGGTCAACGGAGGGCTGCTCCGGAACCAGCAGCTGGAAATGGAGAAACAGTTTACCCATATCAGAGGCTATACTTACAGTAATCTTCTGCGCATTCTGCAGGAGGAAGGGAAAGCGCTGCATATGGGGCAAGCAGGGGAGTATGGCTGGGACGGCTGGCTGGGCTGTTATTTCAGCAACGACCCTCGGAACGGGATAAGCATTGTGTTTATGACACAGCGGAAAGATGCGGGGACTTTGCCGGTTCTGAGAAAAATGAAAAATGTGTTGTATGCAAGTTGTTTATGAAACAAGGAAATCAATTTCCGGTTTTGTGCCGGCCAGGCTGCCGCTAAAAGCATATGCAGCGACAGTGCAGTCCGGCCAAACGCCCGGCACACCCACAGGCACCCGCAGAACCGTTTATTTTTCAGACACGATTTCGCTCGGCGGCACCCGCAGCGGTACTAAGGCACTTAAAACACAGTGCCTAAGTGCCGGCGTTTTTCGACGGCCTGAAAAATAAACGGTTCTGCGGGTGCCTGTGGGTGTGCCGGGCGTTTGACCGGACTGCACTGTCGTTGCATATGCTTTTAGCGGCAGCCTGACCGGCACAAAACCGAAAATTGATTTTCTTATTAATGAAAAAATTATCCTTGACTTCGGAAAAAAGTTAGGCTATAGTTAAAAAGTATTCATGCATGAAAATCTGACGGTAAGGAGTGATGTTCGATGAAAAAGACAAGAAAAAGCAGGGTAAATAACAGATAACCGGATAGAGTGGATTTTGTGCTATTATTTGTAACGGAAAAGGATTTTGTTTAGGGACATGTAATAGTGTCCCTTTTTTGTGCGCATTTTTAGGGAAAGAGAGCGGAGGACGATGAGAATGGAAAGAGTGACGGCATATGTGACTGCGGTTCACAGGGGAAGGTATGAATTGGAGACAGAGGGGAAGAGGTTTTTTGGCAGGCTGAAGGCGGCGGAGTTTCTGTACCATGGGGGTGAGGCGGTGTATCCTACGGTGGGTGATTGGGTGGAGGCTGACCGGCAGGAGCAGGGCGACAGCGTCATACGGAAGGTGCTGCCCAGGAAGTCTGTGTTTATGAGGCTGAACAGCACGCAGGGGCAGCCGGATCAGGCTGTGGCGGCAAATTTTGACTATGTGTTTGTGGTAATGTCGTTAAACCGTGATTTCCATGTGACAAAGCTGGAACGCTATCTGACCGTGGCTTGGCAGAGCGGCGGGATTCCGGTCATTGTTCTGAGCAAGGCGGATCAGTGCCCGGATGCGGGGGATTTTTTGGCAAGAGCCGGGAAGGCGGCTCCGGGGACGGATATTCTTTGCCTTTCCGCAAAGACCGGAGAGGGAATGGAAGCCTTGGAGCCGTTTCTGGGAAAAGGGAAGTCCGTGGTGCTGCTGGGTTCTTCGGGAGTCGGGAAATCCTCGCTTATCAATGTGCTGCTTGGCAGTGAGGTGATGGAAACGGGGGCAATCAGGGAATACGATTCGCAGGGACGGCATACAACGACCCATAGGCAATGTTTTTTGCTGCCGGACAGAATAAGGCTTCCGGGCGGCAGGGAAATTGACGCAGGAGCCAGGATTATAGATACGCCGGGCATGCGGATGCTGCAGGTTAGTGATTTTGAGCAGGGGGCAGGGAACGCTTTCGAGGATGTGGAAACACTGGCCGCACAGTGCAGGTTCCGTGACTGTTCCCACGGGAAGGAGCCGGGATGCGCCGTAAAAGCGGCAATTGCAGACGGAAGGCTGCCGGTAAAGAAATGGAATAATTACCTGTCCATGAAGAAGGAAGCGGAATATGCCAAAAAGAGGGCGGAAATCATTGCAAAAAAGCAGAGCCGGGGGAAGAGGGCGTATAAGGAATGAAATAAAGGTAGAAGCATTGAAGAGGTTTATTAGAAATTATCAATAAAACAAACATATATTAATGTGAAGATATACATATTTTTTATCACTAAATCATGATATAGTGTACCACATCATAAATTTAAAGTCTAGTATTTTTTTTACTTTCTGATAAAATAAGGTAACAGTTCGGTCCGCATGTTATGTTGGGAGGCGGACGCCCGTGCGCGAGTTT
>CAJTVK010000031.1 GCA_910579645.1 uncultured Lachnospiraceae bacterium
GTGCCGGAAGAAATGGGCGGGCTTAAGATGTACGGTGTGGAGATCGACAGCATTTCCGGCAGGATCGCGGGGCAGCTTTACCAGAAAAACCGTATCTCCATACAGGGGTTTGAGCATGCACAGTACCCGGACAGTTTTTTCGACTGCGTAATAGGAAACGTGCCTTTCGGCGCATATAAGGTGGCGGACACAAGGTATGACCGTTTCAGCTTCCTGATCCATGACTATTTTATTGCAAAGTCCCTTGACCTTGTGCGCCCCGGAGGTGTTGTTGCGGTGGTCACGTCAAGCGGCACCATGGACAAGCAGAACCCTTCCGTGCGCCAGTATATCGCAAAACGCGCGGATTTATTGGGGGCCATAAGGCTCCCGGAGAATGTGTTCTTAAGGAATGCCGGGACGGAGGTGGTTGCGGATATCCTGTTTTTCCAGAAAAGGGACCGGGCGGCGCTGGAACAGCCGGAATGGGTAAGCCTTGATACCACGCCGGAGGGATATGCCGTAAACAGTTATTTTGCCGCTCATCCGGAAATGGTGCTGGGCAGGTTTGCCATGGAAAGCACACAGTTTGGGAAGCAGGCGCTCACGGTAAAGCCCGTGGAGGGTGCAGCCCTGTCGGAACAGCTGAGGGAAGCGGTAAGCCATATACAGGGTGATATCACGGACCGGGAGCCGGAGGAACTCCTGCCGGACCAGGCGGGCGCTTCCATACCCGCCGACCCTTCCGTGAAGAATTTCAGTTTTGCGGAGGTGGGCGGGAAGGTATATTACCGGGAGAATGCAAGGATGAACCCGGTAGAGCTTCCGGCAAAGACCACGGAGCGCGTCCTTGGCATGATAAAACTGCGGGATATTACGCAGGAACTGATCCGGTGCCAGATGGAGGATAAAAGTGACTCGGAAGTGGAAACGCTGCAGAAAAAGCTGGACACGGAGTATGACAGTTTTACTAAAAAGTATGACCTGATCAGCAGCAACGCCAACCGCCGGGCTTTCTCACAGGATTCCAGCTACTGCCTACTGGCGGCTCTGGAGGTGGTTGACGAGAACGGGAATTTAGAGCGCAAGGCGGATATCTTTACCAAGCGCACCATACGGAAGGCGGAGCCCGTCACCAGCGTGGACACCGCCAGCGAAGCCCTTGCAGTCTCCATCGGGGAAAAGGCAAGGGTGGATTTACCATTTATGGCGGAACTCTGTGGGAAAACGGGAGAGGAAGCCACAAGGGAACTTACCGGGGTAATCTTTAAAAACCCGGTGACGGAAAAATGGGAGGCGGCGGACGAATACCTTTCCGGCAATGTCAGGGAGAAACTGCGCACAGCGGAGCATTATGCGGAAAGCCATCCGGAATATGTTCCAAATGTGGAGTATCTTAAGAAAGTGCAGCCCAAAGACCTTGACGCTCCGGAGATAGAGGTGCGGCTGGGCGCTGCATGGGTGGAAGATACTTATATCACACAGTTCATGGGGGAACTGTTCCAGACACCGGGGAATTATCTTGGTAGAAAGATTGCGGCAAGGTATGCGAAAGAAACCGGGCGGTGGCATATTTCAGAGAAGAACCTTGATACCCGCGGAAATTCCCTCGTCACGTCCGCTTATGGGACGGGCAGGGCAAACGCCTACCGGCTTTTGGAGGACGCCCTGAACCTGCGGGATACCAAGATATACGATAAGATAACAGCGGAGGACGGGAAAGAGAAACGTGTCCTGAATAAAGCGGAGACCATGGTGGCCCAACAGAAGCAGGAGATGATCCGGGAAGCCTTTAAGGAATGGGTGTTCAAAGACCTTGACCGGCGGGAGGCACTGTGTAAAACCTATAATGAATTATTCAACAGCATCCGCCCCCGGGAGTATGACGGGAGCCATATCCGGTTCGTGGGCATGAACCCGGAGATTACCATGATGCAGCACCAGAAAAATGCGGTGGCGCATATCCTGTACGGGGGAAATACCCTGCTTGCCCACTGCGTGGGCGCGGGGAAAACCTTTGAGATGGTGGCGGCGGGCATGGAGAGCAGGCGGCTGGGACTTTCCCATAAGAACCTTTATGTGGTGCCAAACCACCTGACGGAGCAGTGGGGCAGTGATTTCCTGCGCCTGTATCCGGGAGCCAATATCCTTGTGGCAACGAGGAAGGACTTTGAGCCTGCCAACAGGAAAAAATTCTGCTCCCGCATCGCTACCGGGGATTATGACGGGATTATTATCGGCCACAGCCAGTTTGAGAAAATCCCCGTTTCCATAGAGCGCCAAATTGCGTCCATAGAGCGTCAGATTGACGATATTATCCTTGCGATTTCAGACGCGAAGGCGGCGGAGGGGGAGCGCTATACCATTAAAGAAATGGAAAAGACAAAGAAGCTGCTGGAAGCGAAACTGGAGAAATTAAACAACCAGGAGCGGAAAGACAATGTAGTGACTTTTGAGGAACTTGGCGTGGACAGGCTGTTTGTGGACGAAAGCCATTTTTACAAAAACCTTTTTTTATACACGAAAATGCGTAATGTGGCGGGGATATCACAGACGGACGCACAGAAAAGCTCCGACATGTTCATGAAGTGCCAGTACATGGACGAGATTACCGGGGGCAGGGGGATCACTTTCGCCACCGGCACCCCCATATCGAACAGCATGGTTGAATTATATACAATAATGCGTTATCTGCAGTATGACCTTCTGCAGAAGCTGGGGATGGGGCATTTCGACGCATGGGCGGCGGCATTCGGGGAGACGGTCACCGGGATCGAGCTTTCCCCGGAAGGGACGGGCTACCGGGCAAAGACGCGTTTCGCCCGGTTCTACAACCTGCCGGAATTGATGTCGCTGTTTAAAGAATGTGCGGATATCCAGACTGCCGACCTTTTAGACCTGCCTGTGCCGGAAGCGGAATATGTCAATGAAGTGTTAAAGCCAAGCCCGGAGCAGCAGGAGATGGTAAGGGCCTTTGCACAGCGGGCGGAAGCTGTACGGGCAGGGGGCGTTGACCCGGCAGAGGATAACATGCTACAGATCACCAACGATGGGAGGAAATGCGCACTGGATCAGCGTCTCTTAAACGATATGCTGCCGGACGCGGAGGGGAGCAAGGCGAACCGATGCGTGGAAAATACTTTTGAAATATGGAAAAATACCATGCAGGATAAATCCGCACAAATCATCTTCTGCGACCTGTCCACGCCGAAAGCGGGCGGTGTTTTCAATGTGTATGATGACGTGCGGGAGAAGCTTGTGGCAATGGGGATACCAAGGGAGCAGGTCGCTTTTATCCATGAGGCGGCCACGGAGACAAAAAAGGCGGAGCTGTTTGCGAAGGTCCGCTCTGGGCAGGTACGGATTCTAATAGGCTCCACGCCCAAGCTGGGCGCAGGGACCAACGTGCAGGACAGGCTCATTGCGCTCCACCATTTGGACTGCCCGTGGAAGCCTGCGGAGCTGGAACAGCAGGAAGGGCGCATTCTGCGGCAGGGGAACCGGAATAAGAAGGTGTGGATTTACCGGTACGTGACGGAATCAACATTTGACGCGTACCTCTGGCAGATCCTGGAGAACAAGCAGAAGTTCATCAGCCAGATCATGACCAGCAAATCCCCGGTGCGCTCCTGCGAGGACGTGGACGATACCGCCCTGTCCTATGCGGAGATCAAGTCCCTTGCCACCGGGAATGTTTACATAAAAGAGAAGATGGAACTGGACATACAGGTGAGTAAGTTAAAGCTGTTAAAGGCGGAGCATGTCAGCCAGAAATACCGGCTGGAAGCGGACATCGCAAGGAACTATCCGGCGGAAATCGCTGAATTAAAGGAACGGGCTGCGGGGCTTTCGGCGGATGTTAAGATGGCAGCCCCTGTTCTGGAAAAGGCGGAGGGGAAAGACAATTTTGCCATGGAGATAAAAGGCAGGGTATATACGGACCGGAAAGAAGCCGGGGAGGCATTCCTTTATGCCTGCCAGGGGCTGCGGGCCACGGACGATGCAAGGCCGGTGGGGAGCTTTAGCGGGTTTGAACTGGCAGTCTTTTACAATGCCTTAAGCCAGCAGTATATGGCCAGAATTGGGGGAAAGTGCAGCTACCGGGTGGAGGTCGGCAGGGACGCCCTCGGCAATATGCAGCGCATCAGCAACGCCCTTGCAAGGATACCGGAAGAATTGAAAGAGACACAGCGGAAGCTTGAAAACGTGCAGCGTCAGCTTGCCATTGCGAAGGAGGAAGTGGAGAAGCCTTTTGTGAAGGAAGCGGAGCTTCAGGAGAAATTGGAACGTCTGGCGGAGCTGAACGTGCTTCTGAATATGGACGAGAAAAGCCCTGCGGAGGCAGTGGGGCTGGATGATGAGGACCGGGAGGAAGAAGATATTCAGGATATTCCGGAGAGGGATATGGAGGAAAATGCAGAGGAAAATATAGAGGAAGAAACTTCCGGGAACAGCAGGGAAAAAGAGCCGGAGGATATCTTCATTCGGGAAGAGACCGGGGAAGGACGGACAGAGGAACCGGAAGAACTGGAAGACCCGTGGGAAGATGAGGAAGGGTATGCCTGTGAAACAGGGAACGGATACTTTTCGATCCAGGAGACGGAAGGGGGATATGACTATACTTTTTACGGGGAAGACTACCGGGTGCTGGACGGCGGCGTATATGAGAACCCGTCTGTGCCGATCTGGGAGGCGGCGGAGGATATCCTTGCGGGTGAAGGGCTGCCCGCAGAAAAAATGGTGACGGTAGATTATAACTGGCTCATGGAGAAAGCGGAGGAAGCAGGGCAGGCACAAATCCGGAAGCTTCCGCTGATATCAGGCCATACGGAGCCGGAAGGGGTGCTGAACGGGCTGAAGCGGGCGGAGATTGAGGAAATGGCGCTCTGCTATGCCCAAGCGCAGATTGAGGAGGCAGGGCTTGACGGGGACGTGGAACTGCTGGGCGCAAGGGTATACGGGAGCCGCACGAGGGAAGGGCTGTACCGGGAAGGTTCCGATATTGACGTAGTAGTCTCCTATGCAGGGGATATCCGGGAGGACGCTTTTTTTAACCTCCTGCATGAGGAGGATTTCTGCATGGCAGGGATTCCTATTGATATGAACCCCATATCTCTGGAAAAAACCGGGACGCTGGAAAAATATCTTGAAAATGCGGAGCAGTATCTGGACAGCAGGGAGGCACAGTTAAAATCCGGCAGGGCGGTATTGGAAGTTTCCGGCAGTATCGAAGCAGGTCAGGCGGCGGAAAACGAGGAAAGGAGGTCTGTGCTGGCAGCACTGAAAGAGAAGCAGTCAGCCATAGAGAGACGGGAAGGCAGGGCGGATAGCCCAAAAGAATATAAGAAAAGGGGGCAGGAATTATGACTATGGAAAACCAGTTTGAAGTCTACCAGATGAAGCAGACGCCGGAGACAAGGCAGATACGTTTCCGCTCTTATAAGACGCTGCTGGAAAAGGGAATCCGAATCGGGCAGGAAGATTATGACCGGGTCTATACGGGAAGCCTGCATCCGCAGGATACCCCGGAGGGAGTGAAGGAGCGGCTAGAGCGGCAGCCGCCCCGTTCCTTTGCGGGGCATTCCGTCAGCGTCAGTGATGTGCTGGTATTTTACAGGAAAGGCACGGTTATCTCTTACTATGTGGAAAAAACGGGATTTACGGTGATAGAAAATTTTATCCATAAAGAAAGCGGTCCGTCAGGAGCAGCAGTCTCCATCGACACAACCAATTTTAAAATCGAAGGGAAAGCCGGGAGCTGGCTTGCCTTTGACAGTATCAGGCTGGAAGGGCAGGAGTTTTTCCTGATGGAACATGAGGCTTACGGGAAGGAAGCCGCATGGGTGGTGGTAGACGAGGCCGGGCGGCTGGCGGCGGATAACGTGCGGAATGGCTTTGATGGGGAAGTGCGGGGGAAGCTGGAAGAGTACCTCCGCACTTCACAGCCGGAAGCGGAGGGGCGCTGCAGGGAAGGAACCCGGCCACAGCCTGGACCTGAACCGTCAGAACCGGAAAGAGCGCAAATCTGTCAGGAGGAAATGAAGCCGCACCAAAAAGAATCCGGGGAAGATATGCCAAAGCTTGATAACTGGCAGAAATATATGGAAAACGGGGAATACCTAAGGAGCGCAGAGATCAGCGGGGAGCAGAATTATAACCTGATTGACGGAAGGAAAAACAACGGATATAAGGCTCCGCCCGTGGCAAAGAGTATGCCGCCGAAAGAGAAACCGCAGGGCAGGTCTTCGGTGCTGGCAAAGCTCCACAAAAAACAGGCGGAGATTGCAAAGAGCAGTGGGAAAAAGGAGCGGCAGGCAGCGGTGGAAAAGGATGTGGAGCGGGAACGGAAATAGAAAAAAGGGAGTGTCCGGCTGTGGCCGGATGCTCCCTTTTTTCTGGAAGAAAATCATATTTCCCTATTAGTCTGGCTGCTGCCCATCATGGGCTTTCCATTGGCATTCTGTAATCTCCATGTCAGTAAAAACCGCTTTAAAGGAAGAATCTTCCGGTGAACAGGCATAGATACCAAAGCGGATTTTTCCATTGCCTTTGTCCATATGGCAGATACGCATCTGGCTGAAATTTACGCCGTCTTCGGAACATTCAATACAGTAGTCGTCTTCCCGGCGGCTAAAGCGGTACCACATAGATTTTATGGCGGCAGAAACAGCGGTAGTCGCCCAGTCAGAATACCCGCCATTCGTTACAACGCTGCCTAAATGCTGGAAAGATTCGTTTTCATATTCGATGGAACCCTTAAGCCAGTTTTCGCTGTCCAGATACATAACAATGCCGCATTGGTCAAACCGGTGATGGCTTTCGGAAAAATCTGTTTTCACTATGAAACTGAAAAATTTCTCATCCGTTTCCATTTGAAAAACCGGCGCATTATCATTTTGGAAATGATAGTAGGTCCTCTGCCATAAGTCAGTGTGGGGCGCTGTGGTAATTTCTATCCTGCTGTCGTCAATGTGGAAGCTTTTCGGCTGTCTCGTCCATTGGAATTTAGAAATATCCATCATATACTTTCCTCCATAAAATCTACAAAGTCTTTTCGGTTATCCTATCACATTGGATTGCTGCTGGCAAGATTATTCCCTTTATTCCCGTACTTGCTTATGTGCCGGTCTGCTGTTCGTAAGTCCCAGCGCAGCATGGATATTGGAACATACGGTATCCAGTTCTTTCTTTTGGTCACGGCAGGAATAATATTTCTCCTGACGTTCCTTTTTCTCTGCCAGCAGTTTTTCCTTCTCCGCCTTCAGCGTCTGCAGGGTAGGCAGTTTCCCACCGTCAGATTTCCCTTTTAAAAATTTCAGGGCAGTCTCATACAGCGCAATCTTTGCAGAGTTTTCCTGCCGGAAGAGCTCTTTATTTTTGGATTTCCGTAATTGTGCGTATACGGATTTATTGGCAAGGTATTGTCCGGTATAATGAATCTGCTCGTTGACCTGCCGGAGCCGCGCTTCTGTGTCTTTCAGTTCCTTTAAGGAAGAGGAAGCCTGCCCTTTTAGTTCCGAAAGCCGCCCCTCCATGCTTTCAAGGGTTTCATACCCATGCTCCTGTACATAGGAGAGCGTCTTTGCCATGTTCTGAAGATTGGAGAGCTTCACTTTATTGGCGTAGGCTCTGCTCTGCTGGGCTTTGATGCAGTTCTGTAAATCCGTCACCAGACGCAGCCCGGATTTCTCAAACGGGGCAGTGGGAGCATCCGTACCTGCAGGAATCCCATGCTGGCCGTCGGAGGGCTTCCTGTTGTGGATAGTCTTTTCCGGTAAATTTTCTTTCTGCACAGCCTGGCCTTTTTCTGTATTTTCAAGTCTGGAGTGATTCCCAATCAGTTCCATAAGGTAATCTTTTTCGTAGTGTGTGCCGAGGCTCCTGCCCGTAATCGGCTTTTCACGGTCAGGGTGGAGATAGCTGAACCTGCCCCGGCTGATTTTAAATTTGATGTTAAATTTCTCTGAAAGTATCTGTTCAAATTCTTTCAGGTCATGGGCGGAGGCGGCAGCTTCCTCAATCGAAGTGCGGAGGTATTCCTTCTGTGTCTGGAAGACGGTGATGCGCGGCGTGATGCCCTCTGAAAGCATCTGTCTGTTGCGCTCCTCCAATTTTTTCTGTCCGGTCCGTTTCGCATGGTATTCTTTTTCCGTCACCTTCCGTTCCGCTTTGGTGAGCAAATTCACCTGATGGAGATTTTCCCGCTGGCATAAATCCATGAGAGACTGTTTCAGGCAAACGAGATAATTGTTTGTCAGGTGATGCTTGCGCCCGGCGCGAGAGTCGCAGTCACGCTCCATAAAGTCCTGCCGCTCCACATCATTTTTCCGCAGGCTGTTGATGACGATATGCACATGGATGTTGCCGCTGCCATTGTGCCCGTCCATATGGGTGCAGACAAGGGCCTGATGCCCGGGGAAATTTTTCCTGCAATATTCCAGCCCAAGCTGCTGCGCTTGCTCCCCGGTCAGCCCGCATTCATCCCTGTCTTTCGGATCGAAGCTGATGATGTAGTGGTGGGATTTGATCTCGTCATAGGTCCGGTTTTTATGGAAGCGGGCATTCAGTTCCTTACATTCCATATCAAAAGAAAACGGGTCACATTCCACCCCGTCAAGGTAATATTCTTCCCGGAGCTGCGTATTTCCGTTTTCATCAAGGATTGGTTTCCCGGTATATTCGTCATGCTGGAAAATGAGGTAACGTTGTGCTTCCCCATAATCTGCATTCTTACTTGCTATGTGTTTGAGTATCGCCATGAAAATCTCCTGCCATCTTAATCACTTCATATTTCATTTCATAAATCTGTGCAATGCACCTGTTTATCGCCTGCCGCATTTCCTGAGAGTGGATTCCTCCCTGGTTAAAGTGGCGGGCAATTTGATTCAGATTGCTCCCGATTTTCCCTAACTCTGCGACCAGCTTTTTTAGTTCCGGCACATCTGCCACAATCTCATACTTGACGTTTACTTTCCCTTTCATTACCTGTTTTCGGAGAAATTCTGCAAGGGGCAGCCCTGTCTTGCGGGCATTTTCCATGATGATTTCATACTCTGTGTCAGTGAAGCGGAGCATGGCACAGTGGCTGCGCTTTAATTCTTTTTCTTTTTTCGGTCTTGCCATTTCGTATCCTTTCCCGTGATGGAGCTGGACAGCGCTGCCATGGAATGGCAGCACTGTCGTGCTTCATCACGCTGCGAGAGTGTAACGGTAGCCAGTTCTGCATATCCGGAGGATATGCCACCGAGGGTATGGGGCGCGGAGGCCCCATCAAGTAAGCCGGAGTGGCTCAAAACGCACGAAGTGGGTTTTGAGTTACGCAGGCGAAACTTGCTCTTCGGGAATTGAAAGCCCTCCTATAATAAAAGCCGATTTGAGATAACCTGTGCTACCGCACGGGAAAGAAAAATTTTGAGAAAATGTAGATTGGCAGGGAAGGGGGAAGTGGTGGCAGTGGGCAAGGGCAGCGAAGACGCGCTTGCGTAAGAGCGCTCCCGGAGCGAAGCGGCGGGATACGGTATGTGCGGAGGAACGGAGCGCATTCCGTAAGCGACTGGGTGGGGAAAGCGTGGATAGCTGCACGATGGAGCGGAATGGTGCAGCCAAAGAAAGCATAGCGAGAGCAAAGCAGGGATATTAAAATAGGGAAACTGGAAATATTGGGGAATTTAAATAAGGTAGTCATTTTCTTGAAATGCTGTCTTGTTTTTATGATATTGGATTTGATACAATGTAAATCATAAAAATATGAGAAAGGCAGAAACAGCATGGTGCATTTATATACAGGAGAGGGAAAAGGGAAGACCAGCGCGGCAATCGGGATTTGTATACGGGCGGCGGGATGGAACAGGCAGATTTGTTTTGCGCAGTTTATGAAGGGAAATGATACGGGAGAGGTGCATGTGCTTGAAAGTTTGCCCGCTGTGACAGTTCTGCGGAGCAGGAAGAATTTCGGTTTTTATCATTCCATGTCCGGGGACGATAAAGCAGAGCTTACGGATATCCATAATGAAATTCTGGACAGGATTTTGGAAATTGCAGAAAGCGGTAAGTGTGATATGATTATTCTGGATGAAGTGACGTACCCGGTAAAATGGAATTTACTGGATATGGAAAAGCTGCAAAGGCTTCTGGAGATGGGGAAAGGAGAGTCGGCAGGGAAGATGGAACTGGTGCTGACCGGCCGGGGCGCGGAGGATGTTTTGTCAGATGCTGCCGATTATATTACGGAGATGGTATGTGTGCGCCACCCTTTTGAAAAAGGGGTGAAGGCGCGAAAAGGGATTGAATTTTAGCGGTTAAGATGGAAAGGAGTATGGCGGCAGAGATGGCGGCTTTTTTTACAGAACTGCTGGATGGCTTTTTGAAGGCAGACTTTTTGAAGATGGTGCATAAGAAATTTCATTATGGGGAGGAGCAGTTGGAAACTCTGATGGCTGTTGCTAGGGAAATGCTGCCGGTTATACATGAGGAGGCTTTCTGGGAAAGAGGAGTGGAACACAGTTACGGGGGAGCGCAGGGAGAACCTGGCATGGTCTGTGAAGAGGTTGTGATGTCTTTGGGGAAGGGATTGGATGACCTGCAGGAAAATTACAGCAGGAAAGGAATGCTGTTGGAAAGTTATATGCTGGAGACTTTAGCCAGTGAATTATTATTGCGGGGTTACAGCGCTTATAACCGATATGTCAGGATGGAAGGGAAATGGCATGTGGCAAGGTATCATTTCCCCGGGAGTGAGGAAAAATTTCCTTTGGAAATATTGCCGGATATATTAGGGAAATTGAGTGACAAGGTAAAATGTAATAGCTGCTTTTACATGAATCCAAAAAAAAGTGTGGCTTTTGTGGCCGAACTGACACAGGATATGGCAGTCCATTGTGAGGGCATCTGTATAGGATGCGACAGGAAAAATTGCCCCAATAAGATAGCGGAGAACCCGGCAGAAAGTCGCCTGATGGCAAAGGCGGATATACCATTGAACTATGGATATGGCAGGATTTTTGGGAAAATCTAGGGGAACTATGCGGTTAAGGTATTTTATTGTAACGGAAAGCAGTCGCTGTCATCTGGCAGCAAAGAGCCCAAAACCATATTTGACATATATATAAAATATGCTATACTTTATAGAAATTGAATAAATAACGTTCAGGTGTCAGGACAATGCAGTATTCATATATGCAATACGCATAGCATGTGTTTAGGCATTGGTTCTGGTGAAAAGGGAAACAGGTGCAAATCCTGTACGAACTCGTCACCGTAATCAGGGAGCAGAAGCCGATATGTCACTGGATGGCAAAGAGAAATTGATCCGGGAAGACGGCGGATGCGCTGGTTTGTTTACAAACCTCGATCTTTAAGCCGGGAGACCTGCCTGAATGTTGTACGGAAACGTTTGTTTCAGGCCACGAGTAATTGGTTGTACGTTTGAACTTGCAGAAAGCGTCTTTGCGTTCTGCAGGCTTTTTAGCATAAGGATGTCGCGCGAAGCGTGTCATCCGTTGTTTGTGTACAAATCCTTTACCATAGCAGTGGCCAGGCCATGGTAAGGGATTTTTTTATACAATAAAATTCTGCGAAAAGCAGAGAGAAAAGAGGAGAATGGAAATGAAAAGGAAATTAGTTGCTGGTTTATTGATTGGAGTAATGACCTGCTCTCTGGTTCTGACAGGGTGTTCCGGGGATAGTCCGGCTTCAACGGCAAATGTGTCGGAGAGCGAGGGCGCAGAGGCGCAGCCGGAAACAGAAAATGCGCAGCCGGAAGCGGAAAGTGAGCCGGAGCAGACAGAGGCGGCAGACGGGGAGAGTGGAGCAGGGGCAGAAAGCGGCGCTGACACCGACCAGGCGGCAGCCGATGAGGTGGCGGATTTGATTGACGCAATTTATGTTCAGACAAGGACAGATGAGACGGACGGGCAGTGTGCCAGGGCAAAGGAGGCATGGGACGCGCTGACAGATACCCAGAAGGAAATGGTGGAAGGTGAAAATGCCGACCCGGATTATTTTGGCAGGGATACCGGTGACGCATCGAAGGATGACCCCCGCAATCAGGACGAGATTGGGGAGAATGAGATTCTGGTGGTCAGCTTCGGAACTTCTTTTAATGACAGCCGCGTGGCTGATATTAAGGGAATTGAAGACGCCATACAGGAGGCGAACCCGGACTGGTCCGTGCGAAGGGCATTTACCGCACAGATTATCATTAACCATGTGCAGGCACGGGATAATGAGTTTATCGACAACATGGATCAGGCACTGGAACGCGCGGCCCAAAATGGGGTGAAGAATCTGGTGGTGCAGCCTACCCATCTGATGCACGGTGCGGAATATGATGAATTGATGGAATCGGTGGAAGCTTATCAGGATAAATTTGAGACGGTAAAGATTGCGGAGCCCTTGCTTGGCGATGTTGGCGCAGATGCCTCAGTTGTCAATGAGGATAAGGCAGCGGTAGCGGATGCGATTCTCGCGGCAGCTGTGGCGGATGCGGGCTATGGAAGTCTGGCAGAGGCACAGGAAGATGACACGGCATTCGTGTTTTTAGGACATGGCACTTACCATACAGCAAAGGTAAGTTACAGCCAGATGCAGACGCAATTGACGGACATCGGCTGTGTTAATGCTTTTGTCGGAACAGTGGAAGGCGACCCGGAAGAAACCGCTTGTGAGACAGTGATGGAGGCAATTGCCAAGGCCGGCTATACGAAGGTGGTTCTGCGCCCGCTGATGGTAGTAGCAGGCGACCATGCAAACAATGACATGGCAGGAGAGGATGAAGATTCATGGATGAGTACGTTCAAAGCATCTGGTAAATTTGAAAGTGTGGACGCGCAGATCAGCGGACTTGGTTCGATTCCTGCAATTCAGGAATTGTATGTACAGCATACAAAGGATGCGATGGAGCAGTGACGGAGAAGGCATGGCTCAGCAGACGGGGATAAAAGGCGGCAGTGAAGGTATCCGACTGCTGTAGAGAAATGCTCTGGAAAAGTTGAAAGAGGAGTTATTAATGAAAAAAAGCAGAATTTTAACCATAAGTGTACTTCTGTGTGCAGCGCTGTTTTCAGGCTGTACACAGAAAGGTAATATGCAGGAAGAGACTTTAGCGGACGCATCGGTTCCCGCCGCGGAAAAGGAAGCAGGGACAGCGGAGGATAACAGGGAAGCAGAGACGGAAAAGGAGCCGGAGGATATTTCCGAAGATGTAATGCCGCAGACTGATGAGAGAGGAACGCAGGCAGCCTGCCTGCCGGACGGTATGTACACAGCGGAATTTCAAACAGACAGCAGCATGTTTCATGTAAGCGAAGCCTGCGATGGAAAAGGTACGCTGACAGTGGAAAACGGGGAGATGACGCTTCATGTCTCCCTGGGTTCCAAAAAGATTTTAAATCTTTATCCCGGAACCGCTGAGGATGCCGCCAAGGAGGGGGCAGAGCTTTTAATGCCTACAGAGGATACTGTTACTTACAGTGACGGCCTGACGGAAGAGGTATACGGTTTTGATGTGCCGGTTCCCGTATTGGAGGAAGAATTTGATCTGGCATTAATCGGAACAAAGGGGAAATGGTATGACCATAAAGTCAGTGTTTCTAAGCCGGAGCCTTTGGATAATGACGGGCAGACAAAAGCCGGGGATGTGGGCAGTCTTGAGGATGGCTCTTATATGGTGGAGCTTACTTTTGAGGGCGGAAGCGGGAAAGCAACGGTTTTATCCCCAGCAGCGCTTACCGTGAAAGAGGGAGCGGTGAGCGCAACTCTTATATGGAGCAGTTCCAATTATGATTATATGATTGTGGGCGGAGAAAAGTATCTGCCGGTCAACACAGAGGGCAATTCTGTATTTGAGGTTCCGGTTTTGGAATTTGACAATCCCATGGATGTGATTGGCGATACTGTGGCTATGAGCAAACCCCATGAGGTGGAGTATACAATCACCTTTCATTCAGATACGGTAAAGCCTGCGGAATGAGAGGTAGGGGGATATGAAGGGAAAAAAGAAGATTATCATAATCAGTCTGCTTTTTACAGGACTATCGTGGCTGTATGGCTGCGGCAGTCCTTCTTCTGATTTGGATGTAGGAGCAGGCGGGCAGACGCAGGCAGAGTCCGCCGAAGCGGAAAAGACAGAAGAACAGGCAGAGGCAGGGCTTGTGTATGAAAGCAGCATGGAGCTTTGTTATGCGGAGAACTTCATGGTAGATTACTACGAGGGCGGCTATACTATGCTGACCACAACCATGGATGGGGAGCGATTTTTGATCGTGCCGGAAAATGGAGGGATACCGGGAGGGCTGGAGGAAGATATCACGGTGCTTTACCGTCCGGTTCAGGATATTTATCTGGTTGCCTCTTCCGCCATGGATATGTTTGCCCAGTTAGGCAGCATGGATGCGATAGCATTTTCAGGGCAGAAGGAAGATGGGTGGTACATAGAAGCGGCAAGGGAATCCATGGCAAATGGCGATATTGTGTATGCAGGCAAGTATAACAGGCCGGATTATGAGCTGATCGTGTCTAAGGGGTGTTCCCTTGCAGTGGAGAACATGATGATTTCCCATTCCCCGGAGGTGATAGAAAAACTGGAAGAGTTCGGTATCCCCGCCATGATTGACTATTCCAGCTATGAATCCCATCCCCTCGGCAGGGTGGAATGGGTGAAATTTTACGGAACGCTGCTGGGAAAGGAAGAGGAGGCAAACCGGATATTCGAGAAGCAGCGGGAAATTCTTGAAAGGGTAAGTGAGGATGAGAAAACGGACAAGACAGTTGCTTTCTTTTTCATCACTTCCAATGGTCTGGTGCAGGTGAGGGAATCCGGGGACTATATTCCGAAGGTAATAGAGCTTGCCGGGGGCAGATATATCTTTGAGGATCTGGGCAGCCCGGATACAAAGCGCTCTACCGTGAACATGCAGGTAGAGGAGTTTTACAACGATGCAAAGGATGCGGATTTTCTGATTTACAACAGTTCCATTGACGGCGGGGTTTCAAGTGTGGAGGAATTACTGGATAAATGCGGGCCTTTAGCTGATTTCAAGGCGGTCAGGGAAGGGAACGTGTGGTGTACCACAAATGATATGTACCAGCAGTCTTTATCCATCGGGTATTTGATGGAGGATATTCACGGTATGCTCCGGGGAAAAGAGGATGGGATGCACTATCTGTTTCCCCTTTCAAAATTGGCGCAGTGAATGCAAAAACAAAGATTGTTGTCGCTCATTATAAAACCGGGAAAAGGAAATATCGGGAAAAAGGGAGACGCATGGAGGAAAGGGCGGTGATAAACATATGAGGGATAAGAGGGAACACAGGTGTCTGTTGGCATATATTTTACTTGCGCTGGGGGTTTTGGGTCTTTTTATCCTGAATGTCTGTATTGGCAGCGTGGGGATTCCTTTATCGGAGATTGCAGGGGCATTTACAGGGCGGGAGGGCGATGGAACATCGGCAAGGATTCTGTGGGATATCAGGCTGCCCAGGGCGGCGGCCGGACTGCTGCTTGGCGGGGCGCTTTCCCTTTCCGGTTATCTTTTGCAGACTTTTTTTAACAATCCCATTGCCGGACCTTTTGTACTTGGTATTTCCTCCGGGGCAAAGATGGCGGTGGCGCTTGTGATGGTATTTTTTATGAGATGGCAGCTTCTCCAAGGAAGGGAGGTCAGGGTTACTTCGGCATTTATGATACTGGCAGCGTTTCTGGGGGCAATGTTGTCCATGGGGTTTGTGCTTATGATGTCACGGAAGGTCAGCCATATGTCCATGCTGGTAGTCAGCGGGGTAATGATCGGCTATATCTGTTCGGCAGTTACGGAGCTGGTGGTTACTTTTGCAAGTGACGCCCAGATTGTCAATCTCCATAACTGGTCGAGGGGAAGCTTTTCGGGTATGACCTGGGAGAATGTACAGGTCATGGCTGTGGTGACAGTTCCTGCTTTTGCGGCGGTGTTTCTGTTGTCAAAGCCTCTTTCAGCATATCGGCTGGGGGAAATCTATGCCCGGAACATGGGGGTAAACCTGAAATTTCTGCGGGTATGTCTGGTAATGCTTTCCAGTATCCTGTCTGCATGTGTGGTGGCTTTTGCCGGACCGATTTCTTTTGTGGGGATTGCAACGCCGCATCTGGTCAGGAAGCTGTCAGGAACAGCGCAGCCGCTTAAGATGATACCGGCCTGTTTTCTGGGAGGGAGTGTTTTCTGCCTGTTCAGTGACTTACTGGCAAGAACCCTGCTTGCCCCTACGGAACTTTCTATCAGTACGGTAACGGCGATTTTCGGCGCTCCGGTGGTGCTATGGATTATGTCGGAGCGTAGAAAAGGGAGGGCGGCATAATGGAGTATTACTTTCAGACAAGACAGCTCATCGTGGGATATCAGGGGAAACCGCTGGTTAAGCATATAGAGATCGGCCTTAGTAAGGGAGAAATTATGACGCTGGTGGGTCCTAACGGTGCGGGAAAGTCTACCCTGCTGAAAAGCATTGCGGGGCAGCTTCGGCTCCTTGGCGGGGCGGTTTTTCTGGATGGAAAGAATACAGGGCAGATGTCAGGCCGGGAACTTTCCCAAAAGATGGCGGTGGTCTTTACGGAAAAGATGCAGACGGAGTTAATGACTTGTGAGGACGTGGTAGCTACCGGAAGATATCCGTACACCGGATATTTCGGCATACTGTCTAAGAAGGACCGCGCTCTTGTGGGGGAAGCTATGGAACTGGTTCATGTATCCGGGATCAGACATCAAGATTTTACGGAGGTCAGCGACGGGCAGAGGCAGAGGGTCATGCTTGCAAGGGCAATCGCTCAGGAACCAGAGGTGATTGTCATGGACGAGCCGGTTTCCTTTCTGGATATCCGGCATAAGCTTGAATTTCTTTCTGTACTCCTTGCGCTGCGGGAAAAGAAGGGGCTTACGGTGATTATGTCGCTGCATGAACTGGAACTGGCTAAAATTGTTTCCGATAAGATTCTGTGCCTTAAGGGGGAATATGTGGAGGGGTATGGTCCGCCGGAGGAGATATTCAGGGGGGATTTTATAAAAAGTCTTTTTGGACTTTCAGAGGAGAACTTTCAGGGGAATGAAAAGCTCCTTGGGTATCTTGGACGGGTTGGAAGAGGAGAGTAGCAATGGCAAAAGTAATTATGGTTCAGGGAACAATGTCAAATGCGGGGAAGAGTTTTCTGGTTGCGGGGCTTTGCCGGATTATGCACAGGGACGGATACCGGGTGGCTCCTTTCAAATCCCAGAATATGGCGCTGAATTCCTATATCACGGAGGAAGGGCTTGAGATGGGAAGGGCGCAGGTCATGCAGGCAGAGGCAGCGGGCATAAAGCCTATGGTCTGCATGAACCCCATTTTGTTAAAGCCCACAAGCCATACCGGCTCACAGGTCATTGTAAACGGGGAAGTTCTGGGGAATATGAGCGCCAGGGATTATTTTGTCTATAAGAAAAATCTGTTTCCGGATATCAAAAATGCCTTTCGGAAATTGACAGAGTATGCGGATATTATCGTGGTGGAGGGGGCGGGCAGCCCTGCGGAGGTCAATCTGCGGGAAAATGATATTGTGAATATGGGGCTTGCGGAGCTGATTGATGCCCCGGTGCTTCTGGTGGGGGATATTGACAGGGGCGGCGTGTTTGCCCAGCTTTTGGGAACTCTCATGCTGCTTACGGAAGCAGAGAAGGAGAGGGTAAAGGGGATTATCATCAATAAATTCAGGGGAGATGCCTCTTTGCTTGATTCCGGTATTGCCATACTGGAACAAAAGGGCGGAGTTCCGGTCATGGGTGTGGTTCCCTATATGGATGTTGCGCTGGAGGATGAGGACAGCCTGACAGAGCGTTTTGGTCAGAGAAAGAAGGGCTGTATTGACCTTGCGGTAATCCGATACCCGAGAATATCCAATTTCACGGATTTTAATGTTTTTGAACAGACGCCTTTTATATCCATCCGCTATGTTACCCGTGCATCTCAGTTGGGCCATCCGGATATGGTCATTCTTCCCGGAAGTAAGAATACCATGGGGGATTTGAAATGGATGCGCGAAAACGGCATGGAGTCGGCTGTGAAAAAGCTGGCGGCGGAAATTCCGGTCTTTGGAATCTGCGGCGGTTATCAGATGCTGGGGGAATGGCTCTCTGACCCGGAAGGGGTAGAGGAGGGAGGAAGCCTTCGGGGAATAGGGCTGCTTCCCGTGCATACCCGGATGGGGGAGGAAAAGGTGCGCTGCATAACGGAGGGGAAAATCAATTCTGTGGAAGGGATTCTGAAGGGGCTTTCCGGGATGGAATATGCGGGTTATGAGATTCATATGGGGCGGACTGAACTTATGGAAGATGAGGCGTTTGGCGGGAAGGAAAAAGCTGTTACACAACAGGAAGGGACAGAAAGTCGGGTGCGGCAGGCGGATACGGATGTTGTGATTAACAGAGAGAATGTGTATGGAACCTATCTTCATGGGATTTTTGACAGAGGGAAAACCGCTGCCGCATTGATAGGAGCCCTTGCGGAGCAAAAGGGAATCGGCTTGGCAGGAGCCCACTTTGAGGACTATGGGAGTTTTAAAGAAAGACAGTTTGACAGGCTGGCGGATACCCTGCGCAAGTATCTGGATATGGAGGAAATTTATGGAATGCTTAAGGAAACCCGGCTTAAATAGGAAGATAAATACAGGTGCAGATACAGACGCAATCACAGATACAAATACATTGGAAGCCCTGCTGAAACTGAAAATTGACAGGCCGGACGAGGAAATCCGCAGAAAGGTTCTTGAGAATTGGGATCGTGTGGCAAAGCCCTTAAATGGCATGGGGAGGTTTGAGGATTTGGTTGCGCAGATCGGGGCAGCCAGCCGCAGGGAAAGACCGGACATTGCGAGGAAAGCTGTCATTATCATGTGTGCCGACAATGGAATCGTTGCGGAGGGAATCAGCCAGTCCGGGCAGGAGGTCACTTTTGCAGTGGCCAAAAACATGGCAAAAAAGAAATCCTCGGTGGGAAGGATGGCGGAGAGGATTGGCGCAGATACCATTCCGGTAGACATCGGTATGAACTGCAAGGAAACAATACCGGGAGTATTGGAGCGGAAAATCCGGTGCGGGACAAGGAACTTTAATGAAGAACCGGCTATGACACAGGAGGAAGCCCTGAAAGCAATCTTTACCGGAATCAGGCTGGCGGCGGACTGTAAAGAAAAGGGATACGGGATTCTTGCCACAGGAGAGATGGGAATCGGAAATACCACTACCAGCAGCGCTGTGGCGGCTGCGCTCCTTGGTTGTGACGTTTCCGAAGTGACCGGAAGAGGGGCAGGGCTTTGTGATGAAAAACTGGCGCACAAGCGTGAGGTCATTGCCCGGGCGCTTGATCGGTATCATCTGAAAGAGACGGAGGGGGAGAAAGCAGAGGGCATGGAAAAGAAGGCTCTCAGGATTCTGGAAGCAGTTGGCGGCTTTGATATAGGCGGTCTTGCCGGGGTTTGTCTGGGCGGCGCTCTTTATCATATACCGGTGGTGCTGGATGGGGTAATCAGTATGGTTGCTGCGCTTTTGGCGGAGCGGATTCTTCCGGGAACCTGCGGGTATTTGATTCCCTCCCATAAGGGGAAGGAGCCTGCAATGGAAAAAATCTGCCGGGAATTGGGTCTTAGGACAGTGATTGAGGGGGAAATGGCCTTGGGGGAAGGGACGGGGGCGGTGATGATGCTTTCGCTTCTTGACCTGGCACTGGCTGTCTATGAGGACGGGGCGACCTTTTCCGATATCCGGATAGCGCAATATGAGCGGTATGAAAAGGAAGAGTATGGGGTTTGTGCCCCGATGAAATAGGGAGCAAGTACGGGGATAGGATTATGATGGTTTTGGTGATTGGAGGAAGCGGAAGCGGGAAGTCGCTCTGGGCAGAGGGCTATGTGGCCTCGTTTCCCGGACAGAAGTATTATCTCGCCACCATGCATATTTATGACGAGGAGACCAGAGGGCGGATAGAAAGGCACAGGCGGCAAAGGAGCGGTAAGGGATTTTTCACCATAGAACAGCCGGTGGATATCCGGCTGGCGGCAGATAAAATAAATTTGTATCAGGAGAGGACAGAAAGCTGCAGGCATGGAAAAGGGGTTGCTTTGCTGGAATGTATCGGCAGCCTTGCGGCAAACGAGATGTTTGGCGGACAGGAGCCTGCGGCGGAAGAGGCAGTGGTGGAAAAGATTGTAAGCGGGATTGCTTCATTAAAAGAGGAACTTAAGAACCTTGTAATTGTAAGCAACAATGTTTTTGAGGACGGAAAGGTCTATGATGATACCACAATGGCTTATATCCGCGCCATGGGGTGGATTAATGAAAGGCTTGCGGCTATGGCGGATCAGGTGGTGGAAGTGGTGGCCGGTATTCCCGTCATATTAAAAGAAGAGCCGGGAGGGAATGTACCATGCACATTTTAAAATCCCTTGTCATTGCTTTTTCGATTTATTCTGCGATTCCTGTCCCCCAGTTTCCATGGGAAGAAAAGGATATGAAGTATATGCTCTGCTTTTTCCCGTGGGTCGGGGCGGTGGCGGGCATCTGTTTTTATCTGTGGAATGTTCTGTGCCAAAGGCTGGCGGTTGGAAATTTGTGCCGCACGATGGTCGGGGCGGCAATCCCGCTTGTGGTTACGGGGGGATTTCATGTAGACGGTTTTATGGACACCATGGATGCGCTTCGTTCCTATGGAACGAAAGAAAAGAAGCTGGAAATTTTAAAGGATTCCCACATCGGGGCATTTGCAGTGATTATGCTTGCGGTATACGGGTTGCTTTATCTCGGGGCTTATTCGGAGGTATTAAGCGTCAGGCTTTTGCGTGTATTAAGCGGCGGATTCTTTTTATCCCGGTGCCTGAGCGGAATCAGCGTTGTATCTTTTCCTTCGGCAAAAAAGGAAGGGATGCTTTACCATTTTGCGGACAGCTCCCGGAAAAGCATTGTGAAATGGTCTTTGTATCTGCAGGGAGTGTGCTGTATCGGTTTTATGCTCTGGCAGTCGCCCGGTGCGGCGGCTGTGACCGGGGCTGCTCTGCTTTGTTTTTTCTATTATTACTGGCGGAGCAAAAAGGAATTTGGCGGCATTACAGGCGATACGGCAGGCTTTTTTATTCTGGTTTGTGAGGGGAGCATGATGCTTGTGGCGGCGGTTATGGAGATTGCAGGGAGGTTAGTGTGAGAAGTACTTCTAATCACTCGCAGCAAAGGCTGCTTCGCGAAGAAGTACTAAGTCTGCTTTGCAGACTTTTCTCACACAGGAGAATGCGTGAAATACGGCATTCTCCGCATGGATTTGAGATTCCGAAAAGCGGAATCATGGAGGAAAAGATGAAGCTGGTGATTGGAGGATATGCACAGGGAAAGCTTGCATTTGTACTGGAACATTATGGAGCGGACAGGTGCAGGGTATGGGACGGTGTGCTGCCAAAAGAGGCAGACGCCGGAATGGAAATGGTTGTCATTGACCATTTTCATAATTGGGTCAAGGGCTGTATGCTGGGGGGAGGCTGTCCGGAGGCGGAAGTGGGAGAATTTTTGAAGAATTTCCCGGATTGCGTGATTATCAGCGATGAAATCGGAAACGGTATCGTGCCGGTGGAGGCGTTTGAGAGGCAGTACAGGGAGCAGACGGGAAGAATCCTTGTGGAGCTGGCCGGGAAGGCAGAGGAAGTGGTGCGTGTGATATGCGGAATCGGACAGAAAATCAAATAACGCTTGTGATGATAAGACACGGGGCAACATGGTCGAATCAGGAACACAGATATCTGGGGAAAACGGAGGAACCTCTTTCTGAGGAGGGGATAAAGGAACTGCTGTTGTATAAGGAACGGGGAGATTATCCGGGGATTGATGCGCTGTTTGCAAGCCCCATGAAAAGATGTGTGCAGACTGCGGAGATTCTTTATCCGGCTCTTGCGCCGGTTTATATAAAAGAGTGGACGGAGATAGATTTTGGGGCATTTGAAGGGAAAAATTACAGACAGCTGCAGGGAGATGAACGCTATCAGAAGTGGATTGACAGTAACGGTGCGCTTCCTTTTCCGGAGGGGGAGAGCAGGGAAACGTTTATGCTGCGCTGTGAGACAGGGTTTGAAAAAATGATAAGGCAAATCAGTAAGGCAGAGGGCGAAATGCCAGAGACAGTGGGGCTGGTAGTGCATGGAGGCACAATCATGTCGCTGCTTTCCCGATATCTCGGCGGGGATTATTTCAGCTATCAGGCGGCAAATGGAAAAGGATATATCTGTAGCTGCCATTGGGAAAGTGCAGGTCTGAAGCTGACAGGGGCAACGGAACTATAGCGGCCAGGAATGGAGAGCGGAAATGGGATATCACATCATTGCGTTTTTTACAGGTTTTTTGCTGGATATGATTCTGGGAGACCCTTACTTTCTCCCTCATCCCGTCCGGCTGATTGGAAGCCTGATTACGAAAACGGAAAAGTATTTCCGGGGAAAATATTTAAGAAATAGTGGGAGCGGTCAAAACCGGAATACGGGGGCAGGACAGACGCAGCCGGAGCGGAATGGAGAAAAGGAACTGCGGCTGGGGATATGGCTTGTGGTCATTGTCACCTTTGCAGCGCCGGTTACAGCGGCGTCTGTGCTGTTACTGGCATACCTGCTCCACCCTTTGGCCGGGGTAGCTGCGGAAGCGGTTATGACGTATCAGATTCTTGCCGCAAAGTGCCTGAAGGTGGAAAGCATGAAGGTATACCGTTGCCTGAAAAACTCTGATTTGCAGGGGGCAAGGAAGGCTGTTTCCATGATTGTAGGCAGGGATACCGAATGCCTTGACGGGGAAGGCATTGCCAGGGCGGCGATTGAGACGGTTGCGGAGAATACTTCTGACGGGGTTATTGCGCCCATGCTGTATACGGCGGTGGGAGGGCCGGTGTTGGGGTTCTGGTATAAGGCGGTCAACACATTGGATTCCATGGTAGGGTATAAGAATGAGAAGTATCTCTATTTCGGAAGGGCGGCCGCAAGGCTGGACGACGGGGTAAATTATATCCCGGCAAGAATCAGCGCATATCTTATGATTTTGGCTGCCTGCATAGGTGGAAAGCGCTTTTCGGGGAAATGGGCATTATCCATTTACAGGAGAGACAACCGTAAACACGCAAGCCCCAACTCCGCCCAGACAGAATCGGTGTGTGCGGGGGCGTTGGGGATACGGCTTGCCGGGGATGCCAGTTATTTTGGGAAAGTGGTAAAAAAACCGTATATCGGGGATGACCTGCGTAAGGTGGAGTTTGAAGATATCAGGTTTGCAAACCGGCTGATGTATCTGACAGCCTGGCTTGGGGAGATTATATTTCTGCTTTTTATGGTATTGGTTTGGAGGCTTTTTGCTGGAGTTTGAATCATTGCCGGGCGCAGTTTTTGGGAGGAAGGTCGATGAAAGGGATACATGGAGGGGATATCTATAGGAACCGGATAGAGCTTGATTTTTCTGTCAATATCAATCCCCTTGGCATACCGGAGGCGGTAAAGGAAGCCTTGCATAAAGCGGTAGAGAACTGCGACAGATATCCGGATATTGACGGGGAAGAACTGAAAAAAGCGGTCAGCAGAATGTTGGAAGTACCAGCGGAATACTTGCTTTTCGGGAATGGAGCGTCAGAGCTGTTTATGGCATGCGTCCATGGAATCAGGCCAGGGCGGACAGTGATACCGGTGCCATCTTTTTACGGGTATGAATATGCAGCCGGGGCAGCCGGAGGAGAGATTGTTTATTACGGAATGAGAGAAGAAAATGTGTTTCGGCTTGGGGAAGAATTTTTTTCGGTGCTGACGCAGGATACCGGACTTTTGTTTGTGGCAAATCCGGGCAATCCATTTGGAACTCTCATGAGCAGGGAGTATTTGAGAAAGCTGCTATCCCATTGCAGGGAGAGAGGAATTTATGTAGTATTGGATGAATGTTTTATTGAGTTTTGTGAGGGAAACCGTTCTTTTACTGATGAGATGGAAGAGTATGATAATTTAATTCTTGTCAGGGCTTTTACGAAAATATTTGCCATTCCAGGGGTGCGGCTCGGGTATCTTGTCTGCTCCAACCGAAAGCTCCTTGGAAGGATAGCAGGGCAGCTCCCGGAGTGGAATCTTTCCGTTTTTGCACAGGCGGCAGGATGCGCGTGTGCCGCACAGAAGGAGTTTCTTATCAAAACGGCAGGCTATGTGGCAAAGGAAAGACAGTTTCTGGCAGAGGGGCTTAAAGGGGCCGGCATCCATGTGATTTCCGGGGAGGCAAATTTTCTGCTGGTTTACAGTGGGGAAGATTTGTATGGGAAGTTACTTAAGAAAGGTATCCTGATCCGGGATTGCGGGAATTACAGGGGATTGTCAAAGGGGTTTTACCGGATTGCGGTAAAAAGCAGAAAAGAGAATGAGACATTATTAAAGGCGATAGAAGAATGCGCCAGGGAGGGATAACTTGGACAGACTAAGCGGGATAGAATATCTAAGGCCGGAGGAAATTGAGAGAAAGAGCTTTGAGATACTTTCGGCAGAACTTGTGGAACGGGGGATTATGCTTCCAGCATCAGAGGAAATGGTCACGAAGCGAGTGATTCATACCAGTGCGGATTTTGATTATGCAAAAACCATGACCTACTCTGAAAATGCGGTGGAAATTGCCGGAAAGCTCCTGCTTGGCGGCGCGGACATTGTGACGGACACCAACATGGCGCTATCCGGAATTAATAAAAAGGCGCTTGCAAAGCTGGGCGGGGAGGCGCACTGTTTTATGGCGGATGAGGATGTGGCAAGGCTTGCCGGGCAGCAGGGCAGGACCAGGGCGGCTCTTAGCATGGAGAAAGCGGCAAAGATTGGGAAGCCTGTCATTTTCGCAATCGGTAACGCTCCTACTGCATTGATACAGTTGTACGAAATGATACAGGAAGGATATTTTAAGCCGGCTTTTGTGATTGGAGTTCCGGTAGGGTTTGTGAATGTGGAGGCTGCAAAGGAACTGATTATGAAGAGTGGAGTTCCTTACATTGTGAATCGGGGCAGAAAGGGAGGCAGTAGTATTGCCGCCGCCATATGTAATGCGATTTTGTATAGGTGTGTACAGCGTTAGGAGAAGCATTATGCGGTGTGGATTTACAACGGGAAGCTGTGCGGCGGCAGCGGCAAAAGCGGCGGCGTATATGCTCCTGACGGGAAAGATGAAAACAGAGATTACCATAGAAACGCCAAAGGGAATCCCTTACCGAGCCGACATTCTGGATATTGCTAGAGGGGAGGATGTGGTAAGCTGCGGGGTGGAAAAGGACGGAGGGGATGACCCGGACGTGACCACGGGTGCGTGGATTTATGCAAAAGTTTCTTTCGCTGAAAACAGGAATACGGCGGGAATCTGGAAAGATGGATTGCAGGCGGAGGAAAACAGGCAGGAGATATATATTGACGGCGGTACAGGGGTAGGAAGGGTGACGAAGCCGGGGCTGGATCAGCCGGTAGGAAATGCGGCAATTAATCATGTTCCCAGAGAGATGATCCGCAGGGAGGTGCTTGAGGTCTGCCGGATTGCAGATTACAGGGGCAGCCTTAAGGTCGAGATTTTTGTGCCGGAAGGGGAGCGGCTGGCCGCACAGACTTTTAATCCCAGACTTGGAATCGTGGGAGGCATTTCCATATTGGGAACAAGCGGGATTGTGGAGCCTATGAGCAGCCAGGCCATTCTGGATACCATCAGGGTGGAACTGAACCAGAGAAGGGTGCAGGGCTTTCACTATGCGGCAATCACGCCGGGAAATTATGGGCAGGAATTTATGAAGCGGGCTTACGGATATGACTTGGACCGGAGTGTGAAATGCAGTAATTTTATCGGAGAGACCATTGATATGGCAGTGGAACTTGGGTTTTCCAAAGTCCTTTTAACCGGGCATATCGGTAAGTTGATTAAAGTGGCGGGCGGAATTATGAATACCCATTCCAGGGAGGCGGACGCCCGGATGGAGCTGCTTGCCGCATTTGCCATAAAAGAGGGAGCGGAGCCGAAGCAATGCCGCAGGATATTAGAGTGCGTGACCACGGAGGAAGCGGTGGCGGTGCTTGCGGAAAACGGAAAAGTCCGTCCGGTGATGGAATATGCGGCGGAGCGTATCTGCTATTATCTGGAAAAGCGCGCAGGAGGGAATTTGCAGATGGATTGTGTCCTGTATTCCAATGAATACGGGGAACTGGCAAGGAGTAAGGGGGCGGAAGAATGGTTTATTTTGTTGGCGCAGGATGCGGAGCGGCAGATTTGATTACAGTCAGGGGAATGCGGCTGCTCTCTCAGGCGGAAGTAATTGTTTATGCGGGTTCTCTGGTAAATCCGCAGCTGCTTGCCTATGCAAAGGAAGGGTGCGAGATATATAACAGTGCAAAGCTGACCCTTGAGGAAGTGATTGCTGTTATGAAAAGGGCACAGGATGGAGGAAAGATGTTGGTCCGGCTGCATACCGGAGACGCCAGTGTCTATGGGGCGGTCAGGGAGCAGATGGATGAACTTGACAGGCTGGGAATCCCTTATGAGAGCTGCCCGGGGGTGAGTGCCTGTTTTGGGGCGGCGGCTTCCTTAAATCTGGAATATACCCTGCCCGGGGTTTCCCAATCCCTGATTATTACGCGAATGGAAGGGAAAACAAAGGTGCCGGAAAAAGAGCGGATTGAGAGCCTTGCAGTGCATCAGGCATCCATGGCGATTTATTTAAGCACCGGAATGCTGGAGGAACTCAGTAAAAGGCTGATTGCGGGCGGATACCGGAAGGATACGCCCGCCGCCCTTGTCTATAAGGCAACATGGCCGGAAGAGGAAGCCTATCTCTGTACGGTGGGAACGCTGTATGAGACGGCCGGAGAGCATGGCATTACCAAAACGGCGCTGGTACTGGTGGGAGATGTAGTCACGCATCAGCATTACAGCCGGTCCAGACTGTATGCCCCGGATTTCTCCACGGAGTTTCGGGATCGGAGGCAGACATGAAAATAAGTATCATCAGTTTTACACGCAGCGGAAGAATGCTTGCGGGGCGGCTTGCAAAGGAATTGGCAGAGACGGATAAAATGGAAATCCAGCTATATACGAAATACAGGGGATATCTTGATGAGGAAAAACAACGGGAATCGGTACTGTTTGTGGAGGGTTCGGTAGGCGAATGGGCAAAGGCGCAGCTGCAGGAGAAAAATGCCACGCTGTTTATAGGAGCCTGCGGCATTGCGGTCAGGGCAGTCGCCCCGTATCTGACGGATAAGCTTCATGACCCCGCGGTGCTTGTGATGGACGAGAAGGGGAGATATGTGATTCCAATCCTTTCCGGGCATATGGGCGGCGCCAATGGGCTGGCAGAGTTTTTGGCTGGAAGGACAGGGGCACAGCCGGTCATCACTACCGCAACGGATATTGGCGGGATGTTTGCAGTGGATTTGTTTGCCAAAAGGAACGGGCTTTCCATTATAAACAGGGAAGGAATTGCGGCAGTATCTGCAAAAGTATTGGCGGGGGAGAAGATTACGCTTTCCATAGAAAGGGGTCATATCAAAGGGTATGCTTCCATACCGGAGGAGGTAAAGGTGGTGGAATACCCGCCGGAGAGGGAGGCGGAATGCCCCATAGATGAGGCGGCAGATATTTCCCGGAAAGAGGATTCGGCGGACGTGGCAGTCACTTCCCGGAGAGAGAAAGCGGCGGATGTGGCAGTTACTTCACGGAGAGGGAACCTGGGCGCGCTGCTTGTTTTAAGGCCAAAGGAATATGTGATTGGTCTTGGTTGTAAAAAAGGAAAACAGGTTCAGGAAATTGAAAGCTTTATCTCCGAAAAGCTTAAGGAACTGGGTATTCTGCCGGAAGAGATCTGGGCGCTTGCTTCTATTACGCTAAAAAAAGAGGAGCCGGGAATCCTTGCGTGGTGCCGGAAAACAAATATTCCCTTTTTTACCTATACTCCGCAGGAACTTATGGAGACGGAAGGGGAGTTTACCGGGTCTTTGTTTGTGCAGGAGCAGGTGGGTGTTGACAACGTGTGCGAGCGGGCGGCCATGAAAGCCTGCGGTATGGGCGGAAGGCTGATTGCCGGAAAATATGCACAGGACGGAATGACGATTGCGGTTGCGAAAAGGGAATGGAGCGTGAATTTTGATGGGGAATAAAAACAGGATTACTATCGTGGGAATGGGACCGGGAAAAGAAGAGATGATGACAGGGGAAGCAATTGCGGCTTTGGAGCGGTCGGACGTAATCGTTGGATATACGGTATACTTACAGCTTTTGGGGGAGCGTTTCAGGGAAAAGGAACTGCTCTCTACTCCTATGCGCCAGGAGCGGGAGCGTTGCATTCTCTGCTTTCAGGAAGCTGCAAAGGGAAAGCGGGTATCTCTTGTATGCAGTGGGGATGCGGGGATTTACGGGATGGCATCCCTGATGTATGAAATAGGGAGAGATTATCCGGGTACGGAACTTATGGTGATAGCGGGAGTTACGGCGGCAAGCAGCGGCGGGGCAGTTCTCGGAGCGCCTTTAAACCACGATTTCTGTGTGATCAGCTTAAGCGATTTGCTGACGCCCTGGGAGAAGATTGAAAAAAGGCTTCTGGCCGCTTCCGCAGGGGATTTTGCCATTGCCATTTATAATCCTTCCAGCAATAAAAGGAAAGATTATTTAAGGCGGGCATGCGACATTCTGCTTGGCAGTATGGAGGCAGAGCGCCCCTGTGGTTATGTGGAAAATATAGGCAGGGAAGGAACCAGGGCGGAGGTTTGTACCTTAAAGGAATTGCGGGAGAAAGAAGTGAATATGTTTACAACGGTGTTTGTGGGAAATTCCGGTTCTGAGATTATAAACGGAAAACTGGTGACTAAAAGGGGCTACAGGCAGGAGGATATGGGTGAAAGACTTACTGATATTTGCGGGAACAACTGAGGGGAGGAAGCTGTCGGAGTATCTGGCGGCTGTGGGAATCGGCCATACGCTCTGCGTTGCAACGCAGTATGGGGAAATTGTCTTAAAAAGCCATCCGGCTGTAAAGGTTCATCAGGGAAGGATGGGACAGGAAGAAATAAGGGAACTCATCGGGCGGGGGAATTATCTTGCGGTAGTAGACGCAACCCACCCTTACGCAGAGGTCGTTACCAGGAATATCAGGGCGGCAGTTGATGAGTTGAATGCTCTGCAGTCTGTTTCCGGCGGGAGGGGAATTTTGTATTTCCGGCTGAAAAGAGACGTGTCTCTTTCTTATAGAAAAGAAGGCGTTACCTTTTTCGACACAATCCATGCCTGTGCGGAGGCGTTAAAGGAAACGGAAGGAAATATTCTTCTGACTACGGGAAGTAAGGAACTGCCCTGTTATTGTGTTTCAGATGAGGTTAAAAAAAGGCTTTACGTCAGGGTTCTGCCCAGCGTGGAAAGTCTTTCCCTGTGTATGAAGTGGGGAATCTGCGGGAAACAGATTATTGCCATGCAGGGTCCTTTTTCAGCGTCCATGAATGAAGCAATGCTCAGGCAATATGGAATTTCGGTTCTGGTCACAAAGGAAAGCGGGGTATCAGGGGGATTTTCGGAAAAACTGGAGGCTGCGAAAAAAACAGGGACAGCGGTATTTGTGGTCGGACGCCCGAAGGACGAGGGGATTTCTTTTTATAAAGTGTGCCGGGAGTTGGAAAGGCTTTATGGGAAGAAGCTTTGCAACGAAGATTTTTTGCAGATTACCCTTGCCGGTGTGGGCATGGGGAGCAGGAGTGGGCTGACGAAAGAAGTGCAGGAGGCGGTGGACGAGGCGGATGTTTTGCTGGGTGCTGAAAGGATACTGTCTCCTTTTCGGCCAAAGCTGGAAAAACGCCCGATTTATCAGGCGGAGCAGATCATTCCATATTTAAAGAAAATGCAGGAAAACCATGGGCTTCCGGGAGACTTGCCTGCGGAGGATATCCCCTTTGAGGATATGCCTTTTGCGGGGAAAAGGGTAGTTGTACTTTTTTCCGGGGACAGTGGTTTTTACAGTGGATGCCGGGGGCTATACCGCGCACTTATGGAAGAAATCCGCGCGGGAGGCTTAAATGCTTCGCTCCGTGTCCTTCCGGGGGTTTCTTCGGTTGCAACCCTTGCGGCCCGTATGGGGGAAAGCTGGCAGGATGCGGTCATTTACAGTATGCATGGAAAAGAATTATCGGGAATTGTGAAAAAGATAGAAAGAAATGAGAAGACCTTTCTCCTTATGTCCGGGGTCAGGGACGTAAACCGGCTGGGGGAGCTTCTGGAAAAAGCGGATATGGGGGAATGCGAGGTGACTGTGGCCTATCAGCTATCCTATGGGGAAGAATGGGTCAGGACACTTTCCCCGAAAGAGTGCCGTAGCCTTGCAGAGGAAGGTCTGTATACCTGCATGGTAAGAAATTCCCATGCGGGCAGGGCATCTCTTACCCACGGTAAGGCGGACGGGGAGTTTATCAGGGGCAAGGTTCCCATGACGAAGGAGGAAGTGCGGGAGATCAGTATCTGTAAGCTGCGGTTATATCCGGGGGCGGTTGTTTATGACATTGGCAGCGGAACTGGTTCGGTTGCGGTGGAGGCGGCGGGGCTTTCGGAAGAGATGCGGGTTTATGCCATAGAACAGAAACAGGAAGCGGTATCCCTGATCAGGGAGAACAAAGAAAAATTCAGGCTGGATAATATAACGGTGGTGGAGGCAGGAGCGCCGGAAGGGCTTAAAAATTTGCCTGCCCCTACTCATGCCTTTATCGGGGGAAGCGGGGGATACCTTAAGGAAATACTGGATGAGCTGTATCGGAGAACCCCCGGAATGCGGGTTGTGGTCAATGCGGTCAGCATGGAAACCATCTGTGAGATGAAAGAGTGTCTTGGCGATTTTGGGATAAGGGATGCGGAAATGGTGCAGGTGCAGGTAAGCCGGGTAAAGGAAATGGGAAATTATCATTTGATGAAAGCGGAAAACCCGGTGTGGATATGTGCTTTTAATCTGGGGGAATGTAAATGAAGATAAAAAGAATCATGATAGCAGCGCCAAAGAGCGGAAGCGGGAAGACCACGGTTACCTGTGCGCTTTTGCAGGCATTGAAGAATAAGGGAGAAGCCCCGGTAGCTTTTAAGTGCGGGCCGGACTATATTGACCCCATGTTTCACGAAAAGGCGCTGGGCGTCCCTTCTTACAATCTGGATACCTTTTTTACAGGCAGGGAGCAGACCGGACAGCTTTTTGAAAATCATGCGGCGGGAGCAAAAGTTGCTGTCATGGAAGGGGTCATGGGGCTTTATGACGGGCTGGGGGGAATCCAGGAAGAGGGGTCTTCCTATCATCTGGCAAAGATAACCGGTACGCCTGTTGTGCTTGTGGCAGATGTGAAAGGGATGGGGCGTTCCATCCTCCCATTTCTGGCAGGGTTTTTACAGTATGATACGGAGCGTCTGATCAGGGGCGTCATCCTGAACAGGATTTCCGAAAGATTATATGAAACTATAAAGCCTATGATCGAAAAGGAGCTGCATCTGTCTGTGACTGGTTTTTTGCCGGAGAAGGAAGGGTTCCATGTGGGAAGCCGCCATCTGGGGCTTGTCATGCCGGATGAACTGGAAGGGATTAAGGGCAGGCTGGCAAAGCTTTCAGCAGAATTTGAAAAGACTGTATCGCTGCCGGATATTATGAGGATAGCAGGAAGTGCGGGAGAGGTGGAGAAAGCCGGTACAGGGAGCCAATCGGAAGATGAATCGGAAGAAGAGGCAGGATGGGGGAGGGCAGCAGATGATTTGGAAAGAGGCGTGGGCTGGGGAAAACCGGCAGGCGAATCCATGCGGAAGGATGGCGTAGAGACAAAGCCGGTAATTGCAGTGGCAAGGGATGAGGCTTTTTGCTTTTATTACAGGGATAATCTTTTATTGCTACAGGAAAACGGGGCGAGGCTTGTCTGGTTTTCACCGCTCCATGATGAAAGACTGCCGGACGCATGTAACGGGCTTTTGATCGGGGGCGGTTATCCGGAATTGTATGCGGAAAAGTTAAGCAAAAATATTACCATGCGAAAGTCGGTGCGGGAGGCGGTGGAAAGGGGGATGCCGGTAGTGGCAGAGTGCGGCGGCTTTATGTATCTGCATGGTGCGCTCATTGACAGGGAAGGAACCAGTTATGCCATGGCCGGGGTCATTCCTGCAAAGTGTTATGATACCGGGAAGTTGGTACGTTTTGGTTATATCGAAATGCAGGAGAAGAAAAGCTGCTTTTTGCCGGAAGGCAGTAAAATTAAGGGGCATGAATTTCATTATTATGACAGTACCTGTAATGGTGAAGATATTATGGCGGTAAAGCCGGTAACGGGCAAAGGTTATTTTTGTGTGATAGAGGAAGAAAATAAATGGATGGGATTTCCGCATTTGTATTATCCGTCCAATCCTGCATTTGCGAAATTATTTGTTGAAAAGGCAGGGGTATACGGAAAAGAAATATGAAAAATACAGTTATATTTAGTTGCTGAAACGGTCTGGCTGGCAGGGTCAGGCTGTTTTTGTTTTAAGCATAAAGTAAAAATCGTTCGACAAAATTAATGAAACACGGACGGAAAAGAAAGAATGATGTTGGGAAAAGGCGGATGGCGCTGGCGTAAAAAGGCGGAAAATGTAAAAAGGCTTGCAAGTGCCCTTTTATGGGAAAAAGGGCACAGCCAGTCACTTCCCAAAAAACAGGGACAACTTTATAATAAACACCAATCGGGAGGAACAGGATGATAAGCAGGGGAAGCACGGATCTAGGGGGTATAGTGAAAGAATTGCGCATGGCAAAAGGGATGAGCAGGGTGGAGGTGTCGGAAGCGGCGGGCATCAGCGAATCCCATTTAAAGAAGATAGAGACCGGGGCAAGGCAGCCGGGGCTGGGCACATACCAAAAGGTAATGGCAGTACTGGGAGCGGATATTGTCATTAAATTTATTGCTGGAACTGTGAAGGGGGACTGTACCGAAAGGATGCAGAAAGTGCTACTGGAAAGTACAGAATCACAGGCACTTTTTCTGGTAAAGGTATTGGAGACCATGGCGGCAGAACTAAAGAAAATCGAGTAGGGGGAAACTGGATGTTGCTGGCCTGCCCGGGGATACCTGTTTAAGGCGCTTCCGGGCAGGCCTGTGACTACAGGCTGTAAGATGGAAATTTCTACTTTTTGGATAAATGCTGTGGATAAAACCCTTATGGGCATGGCTTCCATGGACGGGCAGCGTACCTTGACAACAAAAGCCCCGGCAGCTTCAACTATATGCCGGAGTGGAATATCAGTATGTATGGACACAAAATATTCGGAACACCTGAAAGGGTGATGAGGGGAGAGCTTCGCGGAGAGATATTTGTCTGTGCATATGGCGGGTGGCAGCGCCATAGGGCAGATCAAACGAGGAACCGTAACAGGAGAAGGAAAAATAGGAGCGGCATCCCCGGCATGGGGCAGCAGTGGCAGGCTGTCTTGAAACGCTGGATGATAATGATACCACTGCCGGAGATCACGGCAGCCGGAGCGGCGTCCGGGGTGTGCTGCAGCGTGGAAGGGTGCTGCAGGGCATTGGGCAGTCGGCCAGACGGTCTTTACATATTCCGGCCCACGCCGGGGGAGGGAAAATCAAAAACCATGACAGGGCAATGATTTATGCGGATTTGCGGCGAACTGCCCTGTATGGCGTGTGGGAATTATTTTGTGGATAAAATCTTTCAGATTCAGATACAGATTTCAGGGAAAGGCTGGACGCATACATATTTTTATGATACCAGATAACAGCGGTATCTATCAGGCCCAGGCAAGGGGGACACCAGATAAAAGTATATACCGGACAGGACGTAATGCATTGCGCCGGATATGGCACAGCATTATGGCCTGCCTTATTTTTTCATATCGGGAGGTGTCTGCATGACCGTGGAAGAGCACAGGAGGTTTCTTGGGCAGGATTTTGAGGACGTGAAGATGGAGGAATTAAAGGACATAAGCAGGATAAGGATTGACCGGGACAGGACGGTGGAGGAAAAAAAGGAACAGTACCTTGGGAAAGTAGGGAACCCCTACCTCGTAAGGGTCGGAAGCACAATGGTAAAGATACGCTTTGCCAATAACGGGGTAAGTTTCGAGGATGCCTTTGAAGGCCTGCTCCTTATGGGGTAACGGTAGAAATAAGTCGAAATATTATAAGAAAGCAGTGGAAAAATGCAGCGGTTTATGGTAAGATTGGATTTGAGGAAAGACAGGCGGGTATCCTATAGGAAAGGCGCACCCGTATCAGCTTCAAATCTAATAAGAGTTTACTGGCGTTTGTCCTGCTTGACAATTTAAGGAGGATTACGCACATGGGTAAAACAGTAAACAGAATCTACCATGCCGCCATCTATGTAAGGCTTTCCAAGGAAGACGGCGATGTTGCCGGTCCTGCAAAGGCAGAGAGCAACAGCATTTCCAACCAGAAAAATCTGATCAGAGATTTCCTGAAAGACAAAGACGATATTATAGTGGTTTCCGAGCGCGTGGATGACGGTTACAGTGGCTCTAATTTTGAGCGCCCCGGCTTCCAGATGATGATGGAGGACATCAGAAGGGGAAAAGTTGACTGTGTGGTCGTGAAGGACCTGTCACGTTTCGGGAGGGAGTATATTGATTCCGGGAAGTATATCGAAAGGCTGTTCCCGGCCCTTGGGGTGCGCTTTATCGCCATTAATGACCATATCGACAGCAGGGAGGAAAGCGGCAGGGACGATATTGTCGTCCCGTTCAAGAACTTGATGAATGACGCCTACTGCCGGGATATTTCCATAAAGATACGCAGCCATCTGGAAGTGAAGCGGAAGAACGGTGAGTACACAGGCGCATTTACGCCCTATGGCTATAAGAAAGATGAAAATGACAGGAACAAACTGGTCCCCGATTTATATGCGGCAGGAGTTGTGAAAGACATATTCCGTATGAAGCTGCGCGGGATGAGCCAGGCCGCCATCGCGGACCGGCTGAACGGGCAGGGGGTATTGTCCCCGGTGGAATACAAGCACAGCCTTGGCATCCGCATTCAGGATCACTTTAAGACGCATGAACAGGCAGAATGGAGCCCGGTGGCTGTACGCAGGATACTTGAAAACGAGGTATATGTGGGGACGCTGGTGCAGGGCAGGCATTCCACGCCGAACCATAAGGTAAAGAAGATTGTGGACAAGCCAGAGGAGGAATGGGTCAGGGTAGAGGATAACCACGAGCCGGTCATCAGCAGGCGGGAGTTTGCTATCGTCCAGAGACTTCTCGGCATGGACACGAGGACGTCACCGAATGAGGAGGAAGTCTATGTGCTGGCAGGGATTGCGGTGTGCGCGGAGTGCGGCGCACCCATGGTCAAGCGCAGCGTCCCGGCAGGCGGGAAGGTCTATTCCTATTATATCTGCTCCAAAAATGCTGCGACAAAGGAGTGCGGGCCGCACCGCATCCCGAAGGGGAAGCTGGAAAGCCTTGTATTCGAGGTGCTGAAGACGCATATCGCCAACGTCCTTGATACCGGGAGGATATTGGAATATGTCAATACAGTACCGTTCCAGGAGTTGGAAATTAAGGAACTGGAAAGGCAGAAGGAGGCGAAAGAGCAGGAGGCGCAGCGGTGCCGGGAACTGCGGGATATGTTGTACGAGGATTTAAAAGACGGGGTCGTTTCAAGAGAAGATTATGCGGAGCTGTATGAAGGCTATACCGGCAGGAGGAAGAAAGCGGAGGAGGCAGTGCGGAAACTCCGGCATGAGATACAGGACGTGATGGATGCCAGAACGGATAAATATGAATGGCTCCGTTTTTTTAAAGAATACCAGAACATCAGCGTGTTAAGCAGGATGGCGGTGGTGGAGCTGGTTGACCGGGTAAGGGTGTCTGACAAAAACCATGTTGAGATTGACTTTAATTTTCAGGACTGCTTCCAGTCGGCGCTCCGCCAGTTACAGTCTGCGGGCTGCACGGTATGCACAGGGGAAAACGGAAGAATAGATATCCAGAGAAGGGAGGTCGTGTGACATGGCAAGAAAATCAAGGAAAACTGATTTTGTGAATACGGGAAAAGTGGCAGCGGAAACGGCTGTAAAGGGAGAGAAGCCCGTATTCCGGGCGGGGCTGTACGCAAGGCTCTCCCTTGAAAGCGGGGCAAATAAGGAACGCGGGACCATAGAAAACCAGATGAGGCTTTTGAAAAAATTTGTGGAGGGTGCGGATGATATCGTAGTGGAGCGTGAATATATGGACGTTTCCAAGACCGGCACAAATTTCGAGAGGGACGGCTTTGAGGAAATGATGCGCGACATCAGGGACGGGCGCATCAACTGCGTGGTCGTAAAGGACCTGTCCCGGCTTGGCAGGAACTATGTGGAGGCTGGAAATTACGTGGAGCGGATATTTCCCTTTTTTGAAGTGCGGTTCATTGCAGTGACTGACGGATACGATTCCGCAAGGGAAGACGCTGACCTTTCCGTATGCATGGCGAATATCTTCAACGAGTTCTATTCAAGGGACCTGGCGAAAAAAATCCGGTCGGCCTACCGCACCCACTGGAAAAAGGGCAGCAATGTGTGCGGGAACCTTGCATACGGGCTCATGGGAGACCCGCTGGATAAGCACCGTATCACAGCTGACCCGGACGCTGCCCCGGTGGTACGGCGTATTTTTGAAATGTTTGTGAATGAGAAAATGGGGTATGCGCAGATAGCAAAAACCCTGAATGACGAGGGTGTGATCGGGCCGAAGGCATACAAGCATTTCAAAAGAACAAAGGAACTGCCGGAAAATTATAACCCTGAGTGGAGGGGCAACACTGTTTCACGGATGCTCTGCAACCCTTATTATGCAGGGGACAGCAGGCACAACGAGTATGGCAGTGACAGTTTCGCAGAAAAAAAGCAGTGGCAGGAGCCGGAAGAAAACTGGATCATCGTGGAGGGCACCCATGAGCCGGTCGTGCCAAGGGCGCTGTATCTCAAAGCGCAGGAAAGGTTAAAGGAAATCCATGGGAACTCCCCGAAGTATGGGAAGAAAAACGGGGGCGAGCTTGCCTGCCGGAATTTCTATAAAAAAAAGATCGTATGCGGTGACTGCGGCGCAACCATGTACCTTATCAAACACCCGAACGGGACAACGGATTTTGTATGCGGC
>CAJTVK010000032.1 GCA_910579645.1 uncultured Lachnospiraceae bacterium
CGGCCACTAAAAAAACTCACGCACGGGCGTCCGCCTTCCAACACAATATTCAGGCGGAACTGTTACAATATCTTAAATAATTTGTTCATAACTCTTTAAAAAAACTCTATTTTAGTGTATAGTACTTATGTATAAATTCGGAAGCGGATACCGCCGCGGGCAGTTTGGCGGGAAGTGTGGGGGCAGTCATGGATTGTAAGGAAGCGAACAAACGAATGACGGACTTTTTGAATCACGATTTGAACAGCCGGGAGCTGAAAGGCTTTATGGAGCATATTTCCGACTGCAAGGACTGTAAAGAAGAACTGAGCATACAATTTCTGATACAGGAAGGCATGATCCGTCTGGAAGAGGGCAGCACCTTTGACCTGCAGAGCGAACTGGACAGGCTTCTGGAGGAGGCACGGCGGCGGATGATATTTTACCGGTGGCTTCATTATCTTGTTTATGCCGTGGAAATTTTGGCAATTATAGCGATTATAACAATTATTGTTTTGGTTATCATATTGTAACGGAAAGACGGGACGGAAGGTAAGGATATGGATAAGATAGTATTGATAGACGGGCATAGCATTCTGCACAGGGCGTTTTACGGCGTGCCTGACTTGAGCAATGCGGAAGGGCTGCATACAAATGCGGTATATGGTTTCCTGAATATTCTGTTTAAGATTCTGGAGGAGGAGAAACCGAAATATCTGGCGGTGGCATTCGATGTGCATGCGCCTACTTTCCGGCATGAAATTTATAAGGAATATAAGGGAACCAGGAAGCCTATGCCGGAGGAACTGCGGGAGCAGGTGCCTGTGATGAAGGAAGTGCTTCAGGCCATGGGAATTAAGATTGTGGAGAAGGAAGGGCTGGAAGCGGACGATATTCTGGGAACTTTGGCAAAGCGTTCGGAGAGGGAAGGGATGGAAGTAGCGCTGATTTCCGGCGACCGGGATTTGCTTCAGATTGCTTCCGGCCATATTAAAATCCGCATCCCCAAGACAAAAGGCGGGCGGACGGAAATCGAGGATTACTATGCGGCGGATGTGGAAGCGAAATACCGGGTGAACCCGACTCAGTTTATTGACTTAAAGGCATTGATGGGAGATGCGTCGGACAATATTCCGGGCGTGCCGAAAGTGGGGGAAAAGACAGCGACGGAACTGATGGTGCAGTTCGGCTCGCTGGACAATTTATATGCCCATGTGGAGGAAGTCACGAAGAAAGCGGTACGGGAGTCGCTGATTGCCAATAAGGAACTGGCGGATTTAAGCAAGGTATTGGCGACCATCAACTGCAGCGGTGTATTTGATTTTACTTATGAAGAGGCGGAAATAGGGAATTTCTATACGGAGGAAGCTTATCGGCAGTTTGTGCGTCTGGGCTTTAAGAACATGTTGGCACGGTTTGAGAAAAACGGGCAGGAGAACCGGCAGACGGAATATTTCAGGGAAGTTACCGATTTCTCCCGGGCAGAGGAGGTTTTCGGGAAGCTGGCGGAAGCAGGGGCGGAAGATTGGGTGGCCTTTGAGGTGATAGAGGACAGCCGGCAGGAAGAAGCTTTTGTCGGGGTGGCATTGGCTTTCAGTGAAAAGGAAGTTTATTTCCTGAAAAAAGAGGGGTTCCTGACCAAAGAATACCTGACCGGGAAGCTGGCCGAAGCGGCAGGAAATGTAAACCTTGTGACTTACGACATAAAAAAGAAGTACGGGTATCTGAATACGGACGGTACGGAGAAACTGTTCGATGTGCTGATAGCCGCATATCTGTTCAATCCGCTGAAGAGCGATTATATGCCGGAGGATATTGCCGCCGAGTATTTGGGGCTGACGATTCCGGGAAGGGGACAGCTGTTCGGGAAAAGCACTTTTGTGAAAGCGGCGGAAGAAAAAGGAAAGGAGCTGACGGAATATGCTTGTTTCCTTGTTTATGTGGAATGGCTGGCGGCTCCGGTCTTGAAAGAGAAGCTGGCACAGACGGGAATGGAACGGCTTATGACGGAGATTGAGATGCCTCTTTCCAGGGTGCTTTACGATATGGAGCAGGAGGGCGTGATGGTAAAGCCGGACGAACTGAAGGCTTACGGGGAAGCGTTAAACGGCAGGATAGCGGAACTGGAAGAGAGCATTCATAAGAAAGCGGAGGCGGATTTCAATATTAATTCACCGAAACAGCTGGGGGAAATCCTTTTCGAGAAGATGAAGCTTCCGGGCGGAAAGAAGACGAAAACCGGATATTCCACGGCGGCGGACGTGCTGGATAAACTGGCTCCGGACTACCCGGTGGTAGCGGAGATTTTGGAGTACCGGGGGCTGACGAAGCTGAAATCCACTTATGCGGAAGGGCTGGCGGCTTATATAGGGGAGGACTGCAGGATTCACAGCAATTTCAACCAGACCATTACGGCTACGGGACGCATCAGTTCCACGGAGCCGAATTTACAGAATATCCCGATGCGGATGGAACTGGGAAGACTGATCCGGAAGGTATTTGTGCCGAAGGAAGGCTTTGTCTTTACCGATGCGGACTATTCCCAGATAGAACTGCGGGTGCTTGCCCACATGTCCGGAGACGGGCAGCTGATCGAAGCCTATAAAATGGATGAGGACATCCACCGGATTACCGCTTCCAAGGTTTTCCATACCCCCTTTGAGGAAGTGACGGACTTGCAGCGAAGAAATGCGAAAGCCGTCAATTTCGGCATTGTTTACGGCATCAGTTCCTTCGGGTTAAGCCAGGACTTAAGTATTTCCAAGAAAGAGGCGGCGGAATATATCGAGCAGTATTTTGCCACATATCCGGGGGTAAAGGATTTCCTGGACAGACAGGTGGCGGAGGCGAAAAAAGAAGGCTATGTGACGACTATGTTCGGCCGGCGCAGACCTATACCGGAACTTTCTTCCGGTAATTTCATGCAGCGGTCCTTTGGGGAACGGGTGGCCATGAATTCTCCCATTCAGGGAACGGCGGCGGACATCATTAAAATAGCCATGATCAAAGTGTGGAAGAGGCTGAAGGAAGAGGGCCGCAGATCCCGGCTGATTCTGCAGGTTCATGACGAACTTCTGATTGAGACGGCGGAGGATGAAATCGGGGCAGTGGGAAAAATACTGGAGGAAGAGATGAAAACCGCGGCGGATTTGGCAGTCACTTTGGAAATCGACATGCATACCGGGGGCAATTGGTACGAAGCAAAGTGAGAGTTTGCAGGCAGAATGTCTCGGAAAAGTGAATCATAGATAAGATGGCGTTTTGATTGACATTCCGCTATTTGCAGCGGGAGTTTTGATTTCGGGAAAAGAAAGCCATAGACGGAGGCGGCTATGAAAATCATTGGCATTACAGGCGGCATAGGCAGCGGGAAGACACAGGTGCTGGCTTATATCGGAAAGAAATATAATTGCAGGATTCTGCTGGCGGACGAGGTGGCGCATAAAGTAAAAGAGCCGGGGCAGGAATGCCATCAGGCACTGGCCAAGCTGCTGGGACCCGAGATTCTTATGCCGGACGGACAGATTGACAGAGCCGCCATGGCGGAGAAGATATTTTCCGACGAGACGCTGCTGCGGGAAGTGAACGGGCTGATTCATCCGGCGGTGAAGAAGTATATATTATCCGCCATTGAACGGGCGCGGGGGGAAGAAGGGCTGGATTTTCTTTTTATTGAAGCGGCTCTTCTGATAGAAGACGGGTACGGAGAGATTGTGGACGAACTTTGGTATATCTATGCGCCGGAGCCGGTGAGGCGGGAAAGGCTGAAACAGTCCCGCTCCTATAGTGAGGAAAAAATAACGGGAATTTTCGGCAGGCAGCTTTCCGAGGCGGAATATAGGAAGCACTGCCGGACCGTGATAGACAATGGGGGCGGCCTGGCGGATACATACCGGCAGATTGATAGGAAATTGGAGGAATATCTGTGACAGAGGGAAAGAAACTTTCGGGACAAATGGTTTTCGGGCTGGATATCGGAACGAGAAGCATTGTAGGGACGGTGGGCTATAAGAGCAATAACCGTTTTTATGTGGTGGCGCAGAGAATGAAGGAGCACGATACCCGTGCCATGCTGGACGGGCAGATCCATGATATCCACCGAGTGGGAGAGACTATCCGCCGGGTGAAGGAGGAACTGGAAGGAGCCGTAGGGATACCGCTGACCGAGGTATGCATCGCGGCGGCAGGACGTGTGCTGCGCACCGTAAATATATCGGTGGAAAACGAATACGGCGCAGACAGGGAAATTACGCAGGAGGATATTTATGAACTGACCACTATGGGAGTGGAGAGGGCATATGAACAGTTCCAGACGGAAAATGACACGGATATGAAATTTTACTGTGTGGGCTATTCGGTAGTGCATTATTATATCAATCATTATCCGATGACCAATCCGGAAGGGCATAAAGCCCGGGTGATGGGGGCGGATATGATTGCCACTTTCCTGCCGGACGACGTGGTGGACGGGCTGTACAAGGCAGTGGAACTGGCGGAACTCCAAGTGGCCAATATGACGCTGGAACCTATTGCCGCCATTCAGGTGGCAATTCCGGAAATGTACCGGATGCTGAACATTGCCTTGGTGGACGTGGGCGCGGGGACTTCCGATATTTCCATTACGAAGGACGGGAGCGTGACTGCTTTCGGCATGATTCCCATTGCAGGGGATGCGCTGACGGAAACGATTGCACGGCATTGTCTGGTGGATTTCGTTACGGCGGAGAAAATTAAGCGGGATGCGGAAGTTTGTGAAGAAATCAATTATAAAGACATTATGGGGCTGGCCCAGACGATTACCAAGGAGGAACTGCTGGAAGTGGCAGAGCCGGTTCTTCAGTCCATGGCCGCACAGGTTTCCGATAAAATTAAGGAACTGAACGGAGGAAAGTCGGTCAGTGCCGTTTTCGTGGTGGGCGGCGGAGGAAAGCTGGCAGGATACACCGAGAAACTGGCCGGGGAGCTGGGCATTCAGAAAGAGCGCGTGGCAGTGCGCGGGGAAGAAGTGATGAATTCCATAGAATTTCTGGAGGATAATATTGTTAAGGATTCGCTTTTGGTAACCCCTATCGGCATCTGCTTAAGCTATTATGAGCAGAGCAATAATTTTATATTTGCTTTTTTCAACGAGCAGAGAGTAAAGCTTTTTGACAACAGCATGCTGGCAGTGGTGGATGCGGCGATGCAGGCGGAATTTCCCAACGAAGGGCTGTTTCCGCGCAGAGGGAAGGAACTGAATTTTACGGTAAACGGAAAAGCAAGGATTGTGCGGGGGCAGCTGGGAGAGGTGGCATCCATTGCCGTCAACGGCCAGGAGGCGGATATCCATACGCCGATTCATAACGGTGACAAAATTGAAGTGGTTCCGTCCACGGCAGGAAAAGCGGCAGAGATGGAACTGGGGGATTTGCCTGAGTTCGGCGACGTGATTCGTGTCATAGTAAACGAGCAGACGGTGGAACTGCCGAAGTTTGCCAGCGTTAACGGCGAACTGCAGTCACGGTATTACGATATTAAGGAAAACGATGCCATTGAACTGCTGAACTATTATACGGTGAAGCAGGTGGCGGATTTCATGGATGTGCTGGTGGATAAAAACCTGCATGTATATGTGAACAATAAGCTGGCTGATATGAATACTTATGTGTATGAGAATTTTTCCCTGGAATGGACGATAAAGGCAGACGAGCCGGGGCGGACATTGCCGCTTCTGAAAGAGCCGGGGCGTGACGGGGAAGAATCTTGGGAGGAGGAGACGGAAGAAGAGGACGCTTGGGATGCTGATACCGTCTACGGCACGGATATTTCTTATGGCACGGATGAGGGAAACGGACGGGCGGCGGGAGAGCGGCGGCAGGGTTCTTCTGTGGCGGCGCAGCGGCAGTCGGATCTTCTGTCGGACAGGAAACTGCGGTCGGAATCCCCGTCGTTGACAGGGGAGCGGCCGGAATTTCCGTCAGCAGTAGGGCAGAGGCCGGAATCCCCGTCAGCGGTGGGGCAGAGGCCGGAATCCCCGTCAGCGGTAGGGCAGAGGCCGGAATCTTCGTCAGCGGTAGGGCAGAGGCCGGAATCTTCGTCAGCGGTAGGACAGCAAGCGGAACCTCTGCCGGCGATAGGGCAGAGGCCGGATTCCCTGTCGGCCGCGGAACGGCGGCAGGCATTTCCGTCGGCGGACGGGCTGCAGCCGGCTTCCCGGACAAGGGGCGGCGGTGCGGCGGTGCAGCCGGAGCCGGTAGCCATGGCAGTGCTTGTGAACGGTAAGCCTGTGGCTATGACGGGAAAGCCTACATATGTTTTCGTGGATGTGTTTGACTATATTGATTTTGACCTGTCCAGACTGCACGGGTCGTCGGTGGTGACTCTCCTGAACGGCCGGAAGGCGCAGTATATGGAGCCGTTAAAGAATGGGGACACCATCGAGATTTTTTGGGAAAAGTAAAATTACGGAAGGATAGGAAGAAATTATGCGTATGTGCAGTATAGCCAGTGGAAGCAGTGGGAACTGTATCTATGTAGGCTCGGACACTACCCACATTCTGGTGGATGCGGGAATCAGCGGGAAGAAAACAGAGGAAGGGCTGAAAGCGTTAGGTGTGAAGCCGGCGGAACTGGACGGGATTTTCATTACCCATGAACATGCGGACCATATCAGCGGGCTGGGTGTGCTGTCCAGGAAATACGGGGTGCCTGTTTATGCAACGAGGGGGACGCTGAAGGCCATCAGGGACACTTCCTCACTGGGGAAAATTGACGAGGGGCTGTTTCAGGAAGTACAGGCAGACACGAAGATTATCGTCAAGGATATGATACTGAACCCCATGCGTATTTCACATGATGCGGCAGAGCCGGTGGCCTACCGCATTATCCATGGGAAGAAGAAAATCGGAATCGTAACGGACTTGGGCTGCTATAATGATTATACGGTGGAATGCCTGAAAGGGATGAATGCCTTGCTGATAGAAGCAAACCATGACGTGAACATGCTGCAGGTAGGCCCGTATCCGTATTCCCTGAAAAAAAGGATTTTGGGAGAGCGGGGGCATCTGTCCAATGAACTTTCCGGGCAGCTTCTCAGCCGGATTCTGAACGACAATATGCAGGCAGTGGTCTTAGGGCATCTGAGTAAGGACAATAACCTGCCGGAATTGGCTTATGAGACGGTAAGGGTAGAGATTGCCATGGCGGACAACGGATATAAGGCCGGGGATTTTCCTATATGGGTGGCAAAGCGGAGCGAGGTTTCCGAAGTGATTGAGATTGCATGAAGGATGGAGATTGCATGAAGAATTGCGGCTGCATGAAGGTGGAGACTGTATGAAGGATTGCGGCTGCATGAAGGTGGAGACTGTATGAAGGATTGCGGCTGCATGAAGGTGGAGACTGTATGAAGGATTGAGATTGCATGAAGAATGGAGATTGGTAAAACAGGACATGGTTTTGCAGACGGCGGGACTGATTTTTCAGATGCGCTCCGGCGGAAAGGGATGAATAAACTATGAAAAAAACAATTATTACGGTAGTAGGGAAGGACACGGTAGGAATTATTGCAAAGGTATGCACCTATCTGGCGGAAAACAGCATTAATATTCTGGACATTTCCCAGACTATTGTGCAGGGATATTTCAATATGATGATGATAGTGGATATGAACCGGACAGAGAAGCACTTCGGCGATATTGTGGACGAACTGAATTCGCTGGGGGAAGAAATCGGAGTTATCATCAAATGCCAGAAAGAAGAAATCTTTGACAAAATGCATAGGATATAAGGGAGAATAGGTGTCAAAGCATGAAAATCATCCGGATTCGGACGGTTGGGCGGAAGGAAAGAACACCCATGGCAACTGCGGAGGAAAATTATGATTAATATATTTGAAGTGGCGGAAACAAACCAAATGATAGAAAAGGAGAATCTGGACGTAAGGACGATTACGCTGGGAATCAGCCTGCTGGACTGCGTGGATTCGGATTTGGAAAAGCTGAAGAAAAACATATACGGCAAAATATATGAGGCAGCTAAGGATTTGGTAAAAGTGGGAGAGAAGATTTCCCGGGATTTCGGCATTCCCATCGTGAACAAAAGAATTTCCGTGACTCCCATTGCTTTAGTGGGAGGGGCGGCCTGCAAAAGCAAAGAAGACTTTGCGTCCATTGCCGAAACCTTGGACGAAGTGGCGCATAAGGTGGGAGTGAATTTTATCGGGGGATATTCCGCGTTGGTGTCCAAAGGGATGACTTCGGCGGACAGGCTGCTGATTGAGTCTATACCGTTGGCTCTTTCCTCCACGGAGCGGGTCTGCAGTTCGGTGAACTTGGGTTCCACGAAGACCGGGATCAATATGGACGCAGTGAAGCTGATGGGGGATATTATTCTGCAGACAGCGGAGCATACGAAGGAAGAGGATTCTCTTGGGTGCGCGAAATTAGTGGTTTTCTGCAATGCGCCGGACGACAATCCTTTTATGGCGGGGGCATTTCACGGGGTGACGGAGAGCGATAAAGTCATCAATGTAGGAGTCAGCGGACCGGGAGTGGTAAAGACCGCTCTAAGTAAAGTGCGGGGAGAGAATTTTGAAGTATTGTGCGAGACGATTAAGAAAACGGCATTTAAGGTGACAAGGGTAGGGCAGCTTGTAGCGCAGGAGGCATCGAAAATGCTGGGCGTGCCCTTCGGCATCGTAGATTTGTCTCTGGCACCGACACCGGCCATCGGGGACAGCGTGGCGGATATTCTTTGTGAAATCGGCTTGGAATATGCAGGGGCTCCCGGGACTACGGCGGCTTTGGCTCTGCTGAATGATCAGGTGAAAAAAGGAGGGGTAATGGCTTCCTCCTATGTAGGCGGGCTGAGCGGCGCGTTCATTCCGGTCAGCGAGGACCAGGGCATGATTGACGCGGTGACGGCAGGGGCGCTGACGTTGGAGAAATTAGAGGCTATGACCTGCGTATGCTCGGTGGGGCTGGATATGATTGCCATTCCGGGGGATACGAAAGCCTCCACTATCTCCGGGATTATTGCGGACGAGATGGCCATCGGCATGGTAAACCAGAAAACTACGGCAGTGAGAGTGATTCCGGTAATCGGGAAAGGTGTGGGCGAGACGGTAGAGTTCGGCGGCCTGTTGGGCTATGCGCCCATTATGCCGGTAAACCGGTTTTCCTGCGAGGCTTTTGTGAACCGTGGGGGAAGGATTCCGGCGCCTATCCATAGCTTCAAAAATTAGAGTGTGTCGGAAATGCTCCATCCAGACGTTATGAGGGAAAGAAAAGGAGGCGTTGCGCATGGACTTTAATGCGGTATATCATAGAGCAAACGATAATTATTGCTATCCGTTAAATGAAAATCAGTTGGTAATTAATATCCGTACCGGATATGACATAAAATATGTGAATATCGTACAGGGCGACCCGTTTAAGTCCGGCATCTTAGGCGGCGGCGAGCATTGGAACGGGGATGCGGTGAATATTCCGTTTAAGAAAAGGCTGAAAAACCAGCTCTGGTGGACAACCACAATGGAACCGCAGTTTAAGCGGCTGAAATATTATTTTGAGCTGATAACGGAGACCGAGAAATGGTACTATTTTGAAGACGGGTTTGTCAGTGAGGCTCAGATGCATCTGGAAGGCAGGAGCAGGCAGTGCTTTGTGTTTCCATGGATGAATCCCGCCGATATCCCGGTAACGCCGTCATGGGTCAATGACACCATATGGTACCAGATTTTTCCGGAGCGGTTCTGCAACGGCGATCCGTCCATCAATCCGGAAGGGACTCTGCCTTGGAGAAATGAAGGCAGCGTGAAGAATTCCGAGTTTTTCGGCGGAGACCTTCAGGGCATTATTGACAAGCTGGATTATCTGCAGGATTTGGGTATATCGGGGCTGTATCTGACACCGATCAATGAAGCACCGTCCTCCCATAAATATGACACCACCGATTATATGAAGATTGATCCCCATTTCGGCTCGGAGGAAACATTCATCCGGCTGGTGGAGGAAGCCCATGCAAGGCAGATGAAGGTTATGCTGGACGGGGTGTTCAACCATTGCGGAAAATATTTCGCGCCTTGGCTGGAAGTGCAGGAAAAAGGCCCGGAATCGGAATATTATGACTGGTTTATGATTAACGAGTGGCCGTTTGACAGGAGCAGAGGGGCCGCCAAAACGGGGCAGTATTATAGTTTTGCCTTTTTTGACGATATGCCCAAGCTGAATACCAACAATCCGGCGGTGCGGGAATATCTGCTTGGGGTATGCGAGACTTGGGTGAAGAAATATGACGTGGACGGCCTGCGGCTGGATGTGGCAAATGAGATTTCCCATGTGTTCTGTAAGGAACTGCGCATAAGAATGAAAGCCATTAAGCCGGATATTTATATTCTGGGCGAGATATGGCATGATGCCATGCCGTGGCTGCGGGGGGATGAGTTCGATGCGGTCATGAATTATCCTTTGGGGGAAAGCATCAAGGATTTCTGGATTGACAAAGGGCTGACCAACGAGGATTTTGAATATACGATTAACCGATGCTATACAGGCTATATGCAGCAGACCAATGACGTGCTGTTCAATCTTTTGGATTCCCATGACACGAAGCGTCTGCGCAGCGACGTAAGGAATCTGGATGCCTATTTCCAGCAGCTGGCCGTGCTGTTCTCCATGCCGGGCAGTCCCTGCATTTTTTACGGCACGGAAATTGCCATGGAAGGGGGGCATGACCCGGACTGCCGGCGCTGTATGCCGTGGGAGGCTATTGAAGCAGGGGAGTTCCATGACCGGATTGAAATTGTGAAAAGCCTGATTCACCTTCGGAAGGAAGAGCCGCTGCTCCGGGACAGGCATTTCCATTTCCCGAATAAAATCAACCGTCCGCGTGTCATAGAATTTATGAAAGTGGCTTGGGAAAATGATTATGTGGAAGTTATTATCAACTGCGAGGAGGAAGACGTGGAAGTGCCCAGGGAGGGGGAAGTGGTGTTCCAGAGGCATTATATCGACAATGTTTTGCTGCGCAACGGGATATTGATCCGGAGGGTGCGGAAGTGAGGATGGGAAGTTCTATGGGGATATCGTGTAAGCGGTGAATATTTATGTTTTGAAAGCCTTTCCTGATATCTTGTAATTCGCATTTTCACATGTTATGTTTATTCGGGTGGGGGAAGGGAAACGTACCGATTGAGAAGATGAATTTAGGATTGCTGAAGACAGGAGAATGTGAATTATGGGGACAGAAATGAGAAAACAATGCTATAAAAATTGGAAAGTATGGAAAAAAAAGAGAGGGATGGCAAGTAAATGTTCTGATGACAAAAAGATTGCGGTTCTTATGGTAGTCATATTTCTGTCAACAATAGTACCGATGTTGGTCGTAGCCCAATATTCTCATGCCTCAGCAGATGATTTTGGCTGGGATGCTGGAATGCGCCGGAGGGTATGGAATGAGACGCATTCTCTTTGGGCGTTCTTGGTGACATCGTTTCAAAATACCGTTGCAAGATATAATGATTGGCAGGGTACTTTTACGACTACGTTTGTGCAGTCGTTCCAGCCGGAGATTTTTAATGTTAATGCTTATTTCATTGTTCCCTATGTTATGCTACTTTTCTTTTGTGGGGGGACTGGAATTTTCTTATATTATATGTTCGTCAAGATAATGAAATTTCGGAAATCGGTTTTTGTTATCATAACCATGTTGTATTTTTTGATTGCAATACAATATGTTCCTTCTACAGGAGAGGCGTTTTACTGGTATAATGGGGCAGTCGCATATACAATGGCATATTCTGTAATGCTTTTTTGCATTTACTTTGTTTTGAGATATTTGTTTGAGGGAAAGAAGGTTCACTTGGTTATGGCAGCTTTTTCGGCATTTTTTGTCGGGGGGGGGCAATTACCTGACCATAGTCCTGTTGCCGCTTCTGTTGCTTTTGATTTTATTTCTGCGGGTGTGCATGGAAGATAATAAGGCCGTAAGGCGCACAAAATTTGTATTACTGCCGTTAGGGGTATTTATGGTAACTGCGGTTGTGAATATAAAGGCACCGGGTACATTGGTACGCGGTGGAAGTGCTTTTTTTTGTTTTGATTTAAATAGAGTGCTGCAAACAATCGAAAGAGCAGTGTATGAAGGGCTGAGAAGCTTTCGCTCGGATTACATGGGGAATCCCGTTATTGTTATATGCATGGTATTGAGCACGCTGTTTATTGTCATGGAAATAGCCGACAAAGAATATAGGTTTTCATTTAGGTATCCTGTTTTGGTAGTGGCTATGACTTTCGGGAGTTATCTTGCCATGTATGCGCCGACTTATTATGCAGGTGTGGGAACTCCGTTTGGAAGAATGTCAAATTTGATTTCCTTTTATTTCGAATTAAGTTTTATCTTTGATATAATATATGTGGCAGGGTATGTGATGAATGTATTGCGGAGGCGTGGAAAGAATATGCCTGCGTCTGTAAAAGAAATGTGGAAGCGGTATAAGATATATTTGATTGGGATGGCAATGCTGGTTATTTTGTTTCATCCGGAATGGTATCGTAATACGGCGGTGGTTCGAACGGTTTGTTATCTGGCAAGCGGTGAGGCGGAACAGTTTGGGAGGGAGATGGATGAAAGGTATGAGATTCTATTGAATGATAATATAAAAATAGCGGAACTGGAACCCTTTTCTGTATCTGCGGGGGTATTGTTCTATTATGATATAGTTGAAGACCCTGACGAATGGCCGAATTATGCATTGGCTGATTTTTTCAATAAGGATATAGTAAAACTGAAAGAGAAATAATTAATATTCGGTCGTTTCCTACGGCGAAAGCGTTCAGAAATTATTAAGAAATGCGAGATTGTATAAAAGCACCATATATGATATTCTATATATGGTGTTTTTTAATGCATACGGGCATCCGATGAAAGAATGTCGGCGAAAGCTGACGGGGAAGCATTGCCCTACAGCTTCTGCGTCTGTCTGCTTTGGAAATCACCGGTAAGGCATGAAAGGGGACAGCAGACGGTTCGGCGGTTTTCATGCCGGGGAGCATATGGATTGTGAGAAAGGGGCAGGAAAAGTTGAAGCCAAATAAGAGAATGGGAAAAGAAGGAAAAGGGATGAAACGCAGTTGGAAAAAGCTGGCCGCAGCTGCGGCCGTGCTGTTGGCCGCAGCGTCGGCGGCAGGCTGCGGAAAGAGCCAAGGGGCGACTACCGCACAGAAGGAATTTGTTTATGTGCCGGAATTCGTGAACCTGCCTATAGAAGACAATATGGATCAGATGACGGTGGCCGGAGATACCATCTATTTTGTTTCCGGCAGATGGGATGATGAGTTAAACAGTTATCAGAATTACTTGGGAAAGATAAAGGTGGGAGAGACGACGCCGGAGAAGGTACTGCTTGCCGTCAGCGAAGACGAAAATATAATGAGGTCTTCCATTAAAGAGGACGGAAGCCTGTTGGCAGTGGTTTCTACTTATTTATATGAGGATGCCGCAGACAGCAGTGCGGACGGACAGCCGGACGGAGAGAGCGGCGCGGCTGGGCAGGAAGAGACCGGAGCGGAAGCGGGAGATGCGGCCGACGGAGCGGAAGATAAGACTTCGGAAAAAGAAACAGAAGAGAGCGGGAAAGAAACGCAGGGGGAAAACGGGGACTTAGGCGCGGAATCCTCGGAGACGGCGCAATCCGCAGCCGGTTCGGATACAGGAGATACGGATAAGGAAGGCGGCGGAAGCGAAAGTGCATCAAACGGAGCGGACGGAGAAAATGCAGGCAGTGAGGAAGAAGAGACGGAAAGTGCAGAAGGCGGAAGCACTGATACGGCAGTAGTATCGGAAGGGTCTTCCACGACAGTCATACTCAGCACTGACGGCAGTGAAGTGCACAGCTTTGCAGTGGCAGAGGCCGCGACGGAAGAAATAGCTGCGGACGGGGATTACCGGGTGCCTGTCGGTCAGAAAACGGAGCTCTGGAAAATCGCCTCCGACGGGAATGTGACGGAGAAAATCGATCTGAATTCGATTATGGACAATCCCAACGATTTTTACGTGCAGTATCTGACGGAGGATAAGGACGGCAATATTTATGTGGGATATGATCAGTCCGTCATAGTCATGGATAAGGAAGGGAAGAAGCTGTTTGATCTGAAAGCGGATAACTGGATTAATTCCCTGTTTGCCACAAAGAGCGGCGAGGTGCTGATTACTTATTGGAATCAGAATTTTGAAGTACATACGATTGATGTGGCGGGGAAGAAAATCGGGGATAAGGTAGAAGCACTGAGTTCCATGGGAAACGGGAATTTTAATTTTGCACAAGGTGTGGGTACGGATTTATTGTTCAGTGTGAACGGTAATCTCTATACTTATAATTTTGGCGATGAGAAGCCCCAGGAAGTGCTGAACTGGATTGATGCAGATATTGACGAAGGGCGCATCCAAAGCTTCACCATGCTGGAGGACGGGCGGATTTTGATTGTCACGTCCGGCTGGGACGGGGAAAGCGATACCAATCAGGTGGAAATGATTTACCTGACGAAGAAAAAAGGTTCTGAGGTGCCGGAAAAGAAAATTATTACTTATGGAACTCTGATGCTGGACTATAATGTAAGGAACCGGATTCTTGCGTTTAACCGGACGAATCAGGAGTATCGTATCGAAGTGAAGGAATATTATACGGATATGGCGGAAGACGCATACAGCAATGCCGTAGCAAAAATGAATGCGGATATTGTCAGCGGGCAGTGTCCGGATATCATAGACCTTTCCCATGGAGTCATCCAAAGTTATGTGGCCAAAGGCATCGTGGAGGATTTATATCCTTTTATGGATAAGGATGAGGAAATCAACAGGGAAGATTATTTGGAGAATGTACGGAAGGCATATGAGATCAACGGCAAGCTGTATGCGTTGCCGCCGGATTTCTTTATCTCCACTGTTTTAGGGAAAGTATCGGATTTGGGAGATAGGCATAGCATTACTTTGGACGACGTAATGAAACTTTCCGAAAGACTGCCCGAAGGAGCGGAACTGTATCAGTATGCCAGCAAAAGCTCGGTACTCCAGAACATTATGAGGATGAACATGGACGTATTTGTGAATTGGGAGACCGGGGAATGTAAGTTTAACAGTGAAGAGTTTGTAAAAGCGTTGGAGTTTGCAAATTCTTTCCCGAAGGAAGTCAATTGGGAGGCGGAGCGACCAAGCACTCCCACAAGAATACGGGAAGGGAAACTGATTATGATGGATGCTTCCGTTTCCTCCATGCAGGAATATCAGATGTATAAAGGAATGTTTGGTGAGCCGGTGGCATTTGTGGGCTATCCGACATCGAAAGAAAGCGGTTCCTGCATTATTTCCAACGGTGCGTTATTGGGTATGAGCTCCAAGTCACCTTATCAGGACGGAGTATGGCAGTTTATAAAGACCGGCATCACGAAAGAAGCACAGGAGAAAAATTCCAATTACCGCTACGGTTTTCCGGTTATGAAGTCTGCATTGGAAAAGCAGTTTGCAGAGGATATGGAAGAAGAGTATTATGAGGGAGCGGACGGTGAAAAAGTAAAGCAGCCGAAGACTACTTGGGGATATGACGACTTCCAGATTGAGATTTATGCGGCGACGGAAGAAGAGGTATCTGCGGTCAGGGAACTGATAGAGAGTGTAGATATCGCATATCAGTATGATATGCAGATGTTCTCCATCATAGAGGAAGAGACGGGGGCATTTTTTGAAGGGCAGAAATCGGCAAAGGAAGTGGCGGACATTATTCAGAGCCGGGTGCAGATTTATGTCAATGAAAACAGATAGGCTTTGCAGTTAGGAGAGATGAGGAAGAGCATGAGAAACAGTAAAAAGCAGAAAGCATGGGGGGCTTTGGCGGCAGCTTTATTGCTGACGCTCTGCGGGTGCGGAAAGGATGCCGGGAAGGAGACGGCGGAGCGGGAAGGGAATCCGCAGGAAGATTTTGTCTATGTGCCGGAATACCTTTCGCTGAATCAGTATTGTGAAAATATCGGCACGGTTATATTGGGGGAGAATGAGGAAGTGTTCTTTACCGGCCTGAAGGATGAGAAAAACGTTCTGTATTCCCTGAAAATCGGAGAGGATACGGTAAAGGAGTTTCCGTTGGAGACGGAGAACGGAATTTATATCTCATCGGTAGGGAAGGACGCAGAAGGAAACCTGCTGTTCGGGCTGACAGGTTATGAGGGAGACCCGGAAGCAGGGGGGACAATCAGCCAAGTGATAATCAAGAAGGTTTCTCCTGACGGGAAGGAATTGGAAACCATTGATACCGGCAATGCCTTTACGAAAAAAGATGCTTTTTCTTTTTATATTGCCGGTCTTCTGCAGGGGCAGGACGGAAATTATTATATCTGTTCCGGTGAGGATATTTATGTGCTGCGGGAGGACGGAAGCTTATATTGCGAAATTCCGGTGGGACAGTATATTTCCAATATGTTTGCCCTGAGGGACGGGCGTGTGGCAGTGGTCTACCGCGGGAATGTGGGATACAGTTTGGAGGAAGTGGATTTTTCCCAGAAGGGGACGAAGCCCCTGAATACTTCCATTGTGTTTGATTACGGCACTTATCAGGGCGGCAAGGATACGGATTTGCTTTATACGCAGAACTCGGTGCTGTATGCCTGCAATCTTTCGGACGAGAAACCTACGTCCTTGCTGAACTGGATGGACAGCGACATAAACAGCAACTATCTGAGGGATTTTGAAATTCTGCAGGATGGGCGGATTGTGGCAGTCACGGTAGATTACAGTTCGGGAGGGGAAACGGAACTGAGCGTGCTGACGAAAAAGAGCCGTTCCGAAGTGCCGGAAAAAGAGATTCTCGTATATTCTTCCTGGTATGTTCCTTATTATGTGGAAAAGGACATAGTGGCTTTTAATAAACGCAGCAGCAAGTATCGGATTGAAGTGCGGGAGTATGGGGATGAAAGCACGGAAATAGAAGAAAAGATAACGATGATGAATACGGATCTGACGGGAGAGCAGCCGCCGGATATTATCGACTTAACTTATTGCCCGTTATCTCTGGAGCAGCTGATTGCGGCAGGCGTTGTGGAGGACATAATGCCCTATTTAGAGGCGGACGACACCATTCGGAAAGAGGATTATGTGGAAAATGCCCTGCGTGCCTATGAGAGGGACGGTAAGCTGTATGCTATCATGCCTTGTTACGGAATAGAGGCCATTATAGGCCGTGTTTCCGATGTGGGAAACGGGAAAACCTGGACACTGGATGAAATGATGGCATTGGCCGATTCCAAAGGGGCGGATACGGAAGTGCTTCAATATATGACGAAGAGCAGCATGCTCCATATGATGTGTGCGGCAAATCAAGGATTATTTGTGGATGCGGAGAACGGAACCTGTGATTTTTCAGGGGAAGAGTTCGGTAAGATTCTGGAATTTGCCGGCCGTTTTCCTGCCGATGCAGAGTATGACCCAAATGCTCCGTCTCAGATAGAGAAGCTGCGTAACGGCAAGCTGCTGCTGTTGATGGAAACCGTGACGGCAGTTTCCCAGTATCAGATGTTTGAATATGAATTCGGGGAACCGGTGAACATCATTGGCTACCCTACTTTCGGCGGCAGCGGCCTGATGCTTGTTCCCAACAGCACCACGGTAGCCATGCATGCATCCTCGGAGAACAAGGAGGGCGTGTGGGAATTTATCCGGTTCAATTTAACGGAAGAACGTCAGGAAAAATTGGGTACTGCCAACGGCGGCTTCCCGATACTGAAATCCGCATTGGATAAGATGCTGGAAAAAGAAACGGAAGACGAGTATTATGTGGATGCGGACGGCAATAAGCAGATTACTTCAAAATCCGTTTGGTCAACGGATGACTTTACCGTAGAAGTGTATGCGGCCACGCAGGAACAGGTGGACAGGGTGCGTGAGATGATTGACACGGCGCAGCCGGATATCGGCATTGACCAACAGCTGTTTGCCATTATTAATGAGGAAGCGCAGGCATATTTTGACGGTCAGAAGACGGTGGAGGATGTGGCTTCCTTGGTGCAGAACCGTGTGCAGACTTATCTGAATGAAACGAAATAAAGCATGGGACGGGCATGGAACGGCGGGAGCGGGTTTCATGTCCGCCGCAGGGCCGATTTGGAAAAAGGTGAGACAAATAAAAAGAGAAGCAAAAGGGACCGGCAGCATAAAGAGCCATGCGCCCAAGATTCCGAAGGGAATGAAAAAGATTCTGCCCGCATCGGTGAAAGGCGGGAAAGAAGGAAAGAGCGGCATTCAAAAGAAGAACGCAAAGAGCAGGAGAACTTCTGCAGCATTTCTTACTCCGAGTGTATGCGGGGTGATGCTGTTCTTTGTGGTTCCTTTTATTGTCGTTTTTTATTATGCAGTGGTAAATAATCCCATACAGCATCATTTTGTGTTTCTGGATAATTTTGTCAATGTGTTCCATAACGCGGCATTCCGGCAGGCGGCATACAATACCATGAAATTTTCGGCGATAGCGGTGCCTCTTGCCGTCGTGCTGTCATTGGGGCTGGCTATGCTGCTGGACAGTAAGATACCCTTTAAAAGCCAGTTCCGTACTTTTTTCTTAACGCCTATGATGGTGCCGATTGCGTCCATTGTGCTGATTTGGCAGGTATTGTTCCATTATAACGGCATGGTAAACGATATCACGGCTCTGTTCGGGGCGGGAAAGATTGACTGGCTGAAATCGGAGCATGCACAGGTAGTGATTATTGTATTGTTTTTATGGAAGAACTTAGGGTATAATATGATTCTGTTCATGTCTGCTTTGAGCAGCATACCGAAGGATATTTTGGAAGTGGCGGTATTGGAGAGCGCAAAGCCATGGCAGATTTTTGTTCATATTAAAATACGGTATCTGTCTTCCACCATATTATTTGTGACAATTATGTCATTGATTAATTCCTTTAAGGTATTCCGGGAAATCTATCTTCTGACCGATGATTATCCTTACAATACGGTTTATATGATGCAGCATTTTATGAACAACACCTTCGGCAATCTGGATTATCAGAAACTGTCTGCGGCGGCGATACTGATGTCTCTTGTGATGATTGTCATCATTGGGATTTTATTCCTGACGGAAAATCATTTCGGAAAGGACGTGGAAGGATGATGGGCAGCGGGAATAAGAAATCAGGCATGGAAATGAGCGAAAGCGCATATAAAAAAATGATAGAGAGGAAGAAGCGCCTGACAAAGGTGCGGCGGTGGATTGCCACATTGCTGGCGGCATTCTGTGCAGTGCTGTTTTTAATGCCTATCGTGCTGACGGTTACCAATTCCTTTATGGCGGCTTCGGAAATATCTTCCAATTACGGACAGGTATTTGCCACCAGCGATTCCGGCGGGAAAACTTTTATTTCCGAAAAGGTAAACCTGAAGTTTATACCGGATATGGTTTCTTTCAGCCAGTATATTACGGTATTGTTCAAAAGCCCGGATTATTTGTTTAAGTTTTGGAATTCCGTCATCTTGGTTGTGCCCATTGTAGGCTTCCAGCTTTTGGTGGCGCTGCTGGCTTCGTATGGTTTTACCAGGTACCGGGGCAGAATAAAGGAAATTATATTTTTTACTTATATTATATTAATGCTGATGCCTTATCAGGTCACGTTGGTACCGAACTATCTTGTATCAAGCTGGCTGCATATATTGGATACCCGGTGGGCAATCTGGCTGCCGGGAATATTCTCTCCGTTTGCCGTATATCTGCTGACAAAATATATGCGCAGGATTCCGGCTTCGGTGATGGAAGCGGCTCAGATAGACGGTGCCGGGGAATGGCAGATTTTCCGTCATATCTGCATGCCCCTCTGCAAAGGCTGCATGTGTTCCGTGGCAATCCTGATTTTTATTGACTATTGGAATATGGTGGAACAGCCGCTGATTTTGCTTTCGGATGATTCCATGCATCCCCTTTCGGTATTTCTTTCAAAGATAAAGAACGGCGAAATCGGACTTGCCTTTGCCGTGGCAACTATATATATGGTGCCTACTTTGTTGGTTTTCCTTTACGGAGAAGATTATCTGGTGGAAGGAATAACCTATCAGGGCGGAATCAAGGGATAACGGAGAAAGCGTGCCAAAGAACAGAAAAACAGTAAGTATCGCGGACAGTGCCTGGGAGAAAGACTGGCCGAGAAACGGACAGGATTGCTTCTGGTGGCTGTCGGTACTGGGAGGGATACTTGCGGAACTGGAAAACAGCAAGTATCACGGACAGTGCCCAGAAGGAAGACTGGCCGAGAAACGGACAGGATTGCTTCTGTCGGTTGTCGGTACTGGGAGGGATACTTGCGGAACTGGAATAGGAGGATAAGTGGAATGAATGAGCAGATGAATCCGGCAAAGAGAAGGGAATGGGTGAAGAATGCGGCAATTGTCTTTTTGACCATTATGCTTTTGCTGACCTTCTTTTCCAATACGATTATGAATTATTCCCTGCCGGAAGTGGCGACGGAGTATGTGCAGAGCGGTACGATTACGGAAAAGGTAAGGGGAACCGGGACGATAGAGGCGACGGATCCTTATAATATATCCATCAGCGAAAGCCGGGTGATTTCCAGTGTGGCGGTGAAAGAGGGAGACGAGGTAAAGAAAGGCGACGTGCTTTTTTATCTGGAAGACGAAGACAGCACGGAACTGTTGGAAGCTGAGAAGGAATTAAATTCCCTGATGCTGGCTTATCAGCTGGCAGTCATTACGGAAAATCTTACGGTAGGGACAGTGGGCAATATCGAGGGTGACCGTACGCTGACGCTGACGCAGAAACAGCAAAAACTGCAGGCGGCCATTGCGGCGCAGGAAGCGGCACAGAAAGAATATGATAATGCGGTACTGGAAGTGGCGGCAATCAATAAGGAATTGGGCTACATCGGAAATACGGTAATTGACACCACCAATGAGAAGAACGCGTTGTCCAATGCGCAGCGGGAGGCAAATGAGGCAGGGCAGGCGGTGGCGAATGCACAGGCAAGTGCATCCAGGGCAGCGGAGAATGTTTCGATAGCGGAAAATAATGTGACAGCCAAAGAAAATGAATTGGCGGCGGCACAGGAAGCATTGTCTTATATGCAGACATTGAAGGATACTTTGACGAATTATCAGGCAACCTTAGATGCAAAACAGGAAGAAGTGAATAATGCGCAGGCTGCAGCGGATACTCTGAAGATTGAATGGGATACTGCTGCAGCGGAAGCACAGGCTTTAAGAAACCAGTATGATGAGCGTTGGGGAGCGGAAAACCCGGATGCCTCTCCGGAAGAGATGGGGAAGCAATTGGAGGCAATCTATGCACAGGAAAATGTGAGAGATACAAAAAAAGCGGAGTATGAGACGGCGGCACAGACATTGCTGACGAAACAAAATGAATTGGAGGCATTGAAATCTTCCAATGCCCAAGCAGAATATGACAGCCGGGGCGGCGATGCAGGCCTTAGTATGCTGCAGGAGAACGTAGCGGTTAAGAGTCAGGAACTGGAACGGGCGAAACAAGGCGTTCTGGATGCAAAGAATTATGTTTCCGAGGCGAATAAAGAAGTAGCAAATAAGCAGAGCGAGCAAAGCAATAAGTCTTCTGCCGTGAACAGCGCGCAGCAGGCTCTGACAGACAAGGAAAACAGCAATGACCTTACCATAAGCAAAGCAAATGCTTCAAATCGTCTGCTGGAAGCAGAGGACAGGCAGGCAAAGGCTCAGATGGCTTTAGATAAGGCAAAAGAAGATATGGCGGAAATACAGAAAGAATTGTTGGCAGAAATCAATTTGGAATCGCAGAATGATGCCATAGAATTACAGACGGAGAAAATTGAAAAACTGAAGGAAAAAGCGGTAGGGGCAACCATAAATGCACCGGTGGATGGGACAATTACCAGCCTGAGCAAGGTAGCGGGAGAGAAGACGCAGCCGGAGGAGACGTTGGCAGTTATGCAGGTAGCCGGAAAGGGTTTCACCATGAATTTCTCTGCCACTACGGAGCAGGCGAAAAAGCTGTCGATAGGAGATATCGCAGAACTGCAGAACGCATGGTACTACGATAATGTGAAAGTAGTGCTTGCATCCATTAAGCCGGACCCTAAAGAGCCTGCACAGAAGAAATTGCTGACTTTCAACGTGGAAGGGGATGTGCAGCAGGGACAGTCACTCAGCCTGTCCATCGGGCAGAAGAGCATGGATTACGAACTGGTGGTGCCAAACAGCGCAATCCGGGAAGATAATAACGGTAAGTTCATTCTCATAGTGCAGTCCAAGAGCAGCCCTCTCGGCAACCGTTATATTGCAACAAGGGTGGATGTGGAAGTACTGGCTTCGGATGATACGCATACGGCGATTTCCGCAGGCATATACGGCAATGAATATGTAATAACTACGGCAACGAAGCCGGTGGAAGCAGGAAAGCAGGTCCGTCTGACTGACTAGGACCGGGGCAGGATTGGAATATGAATAAAATCAAAGGATTTTTCAGATGCTTTTCCCTGAAACAACTATTGCTGGCGGCTGCAGTAGTGCTATGTCTGCTGTTTTGGTGCGGTCTGACGATATTTTCCGACGGAAGAAAAAAAGTTCTGGCGGATCAGACGGCGGCGGAACGGTGGTCAGAGGAAGGCGATGCGGCGCAGGTTACTTGTTTTTTTACGGAAAGCGCAGAAATAGACAAAAATAAAATAAGAGGCTTCGAGGCACAGTTGGATAAAATGCTTTTGGAAGCATCCATTACGGCACCCAATGAAAACGCCAGGCTTTGGGCAGATGCCTACAGCGCGGTGGGCCGGATAACGCTTTCCAGCGGAAAAACTTCTTTGGAAGCGGATGCCGTAGGGATTGGAGGAGATTTTTTCCTGTTTCATCCGGTGCAGCTTCTGAGCGGTTCCTATTTTTCCGGCAATGATTTAATGTATGACAAGGTAATCGTGGACGAGGACGCTGCCTGGCAGCTGTTCGGCTCCAATGACGTGGTGGGCATGCAGGTGACGATTGGCGGCATTCCCCACTATATTGCAGGAGTAATCCGCAGGGAAGAGAGCCGTTTACATGAAGCGGCTGGGCTGGATAAGACTTTGGTCTATGTTTCCTGCGAGACTCTGACCGAACTGGGGGTGACGGAAGGGATTAATACCTACGAAGTGGTGATGCCGAATCCGGTGGAGGATTTTGCCTATACAAAAATCAAGGAAAAATTCGGCATCAGTGAGAATGATATGTGGGTGGTGGAAAATTCGTCCCGTTTCAGCATAAAAAAATTGCTGACAGTGATTGGGGAATTCGGCATGCGTTCCATGAACGACCATGCCATACATTTTCCTTATTGGGAAAATGTGGCAAGGGGATGGGAAGACATACTTGCCTTAGTGCTGATGCTGCAGATTTTGTTCCTGCTTATCCCGGCAGTCCTTGTGACGGTGACGCTTGTCCTTTTATGGAAACGGAAACAGTGGAACTGGAGGACGGTTTGGCAATTCCTGACCGACTGCAGGGATAAGGCGGCGGAGCGGTTCCGCAGGGAAAAGAATAAGTGGAAATATTTTTAGGAACAGGCAGAGGGAGGGGATAGAGGATGAAAAGGAAAATTTGGTGTTTTGCCTTTCTATGGCTGGTGCTGATGTTTGCGGGCTGCGGCGGGAATGAAGAGGGGTCTGCGGCAAAGTCCAAGGAACATATTTACCGTGGGGAAACGGTTAAGGTGGAAGGAATAGAAGATTTTGACAGATTGAATAATATCTTGGTCAAAGGCGAGCGGATATATTTCGGTACTTATGACTGGAAGGATGACGGGGGTACCGTATTTCAATATTTCAGCCAGAATATGGACGGCACGGACAGAAAGACCATGACTCTGGAAGCGGGGGAAAATGCTTATTACTCCTATCTGACCGTGAATGAGGAAGGAAATTTCTATGCCATACTGAACAATAATTATGAGGATGACAGTAATCCGGACAATATTATGTGGGTCAGCGAGTACTTTCTGGTTAAGCTGGACGAAAGCGGAAAGGAGATATGGAAACAGCCGCTGTCAGGAAATGACCCGGATTCCTATTGGGTCAATCAGATGCTGCTTCTGAAGGACGGGCGCATTTTGCTGTACGATACGGACGGTATTTTCCTGCATGATTCCGAAGGAAAGAGAACCGGTGAGGTGAAATTGCAGAAACAATTTGAAAACGGCAGCTTATATCAGACGGCAGACGGAACCGTGGTGCAGCGTTATTATAATACCGAAACAAACAAAGAGGCTCTGAATAAAATCAATGTGGACACCGGGGAAGTGTCCGAGGATTATACGATTCCCGGCGGCTTCGGCAATTACGGAATGATATCCGGCGAGGGATATGATTTTTATCTGGAAGGGAACGGAAGCATATATGGTTATAACTTGGGGGATGCCGAGATAAAGGAATTGATGAATTTTATTGACTCGGATTTGGTCAGTTATTATATTTCCGGTCTGGCAGTCGTCAATGAAAGGGAATTTTACGGCTGTACGGAAGACGGAATAGGGCATACCGTGCTTATGAAGTTTTCGAAAGTGGATCCGAAGGATGTAAAGGACAAGATTGTCCTTACTTTGGGATGCAGCAGTTTTGACTGGGATTTGCGCGGCCGTGTGGTGCAGTTCAATAAAACGAATGAAGAATACCGAATTACCGTGGAAGATTATTCCCGGTATAATACGGATGAAGACTATACCTTGGGGCTGGCAAAGCTGAATACGGATATAGCCTCGGGAAAAGTGCCGGATATTCTTGTGATTACGGAAGGAATGCCGATAGACAGCTATGCTTCTAAAGGTTTGTTTGAAGACCTCTATCCGTATATAGACGGGGACGGAGAGATAAATCGGGAAAATTTCTTTTCCAATGTACTGGAACTGTATGAAACAGACGGGAAACTGTACCGTATGGTACCCAGTTTCCGTGTCTATACAGTAGCGGGAAAAACGGCGGATGTGGGAAGCAGCCAGGGATGGACAGTGGCTGATTTGAGGAAGGTAATGGCAGGAAAGCCGGAGGGAACAGAGATTTTTGCGGAAATGACACGGGAAAATATGCTGAACTATGGGATACAGATGTCCGGAAGCCAGTTCATTGATTGGAAGACGGGAAAATGCGGTTTTAACTCGGAAGATTTTATAGATTTGCTGGAACTGACGGCAGAATTTCCCGAAGAACTGGGCGACGAATATTATGGGGATTCTTACTGGGATACTTATGACAGTCTCTGGCGGGACGGGAAAGTACTGTTGGAACCGATGTACCTGACGGATTTTTCTACTTATAATACCTCGAAGAAAGGGCGGTTCGGCGAAGACATTACATTGGTCGGCTTCCCGGTGCGGGAGGGGAACGGAGCGGCTTTGGCTGCCAATTTGGAAATGGCAATGTCGTCCAAGTCGAAACATAAAGACGGAGTGTGGCAGTTTATGCGGTATTTCCTTACGGATGAATATCAGGAGAAAGTGGAATACCAATGGCCGCTCAGCCTGAAACGGGTGGAGGAACTGGCACAGGCAGCCATGAAAAAGCCCGCTTATGAGGACGAGAACGGAAATATGGTGGAAACGGAGCAGACCTATTGGATCAGCGGCATGGAGATTACCATTACGCCTATGAGCAGGGAAGAAGCGGACGGGCTGATAGAGTATGTGAAGTCGGTGAAGCAGCTGTATGCATACAATGATGCATTGCTTAAGATTGTTTCGGAAGAGGCCGCGCCTTATTTTGCAGGGCAGAAGAGCGCGAAAGAGGTGGCGGACATTATCCAGAGCCGGGTGCAGATATATGTAAATGAAAACCGGTAGCCTATGAAGGTAAATCAAGCAGAGGCAGGCAGTGAATTCTCAGGTGCGGATTATCAGGCAGTGAATTCCCAGGTGCGGATTATCAGGCGTTGAATTCTCAGGTGCGGATTATCAGGCGTTGAATTATCAAGTGTGGATTATTCGGCAGCGAATTATCCGGCATCAAATTATGAAAGTAGATTCCGGGAAAAGGAGCGGAAGGTATGCAGGAGCGGTTTCAGAGAACGCAGATGCTTCTGGGGGAAGAGGCAATGGGGAGGCTGCGAGATGCCAGGGTGGCTGTGTTCGGAATTGGCGGGGTCGGCGGCTATGTGGCCGAAGGATTGGCCAGGAGCGGCGTAGGGCAGTTGGATTTGATTGACAGTGACAGGGTGGCCGAAAGCAATATAAACAGGCAAATCATAGCGTTGTCCGGCACGGTAGGGAAATACAAGACGGATGTGATGAAAGAACGGATTTTGGAGATTAATCCGGATGCCAAGGTCAGAGTATACCATTGCTTTTTTCTGCCCGAAAACAAAGAACTTTTTGATTTCGGAAGTTATTCTTACATTGCGGATGCCGTGGACACGGTATCCGCCAAAATTGCGCTGGCTGTGGAAGGGGAGGCTTGCGGGGTGCCAGTCATCAGCTGCATGGGCGCGGGAAACAAGCTGAATCCCGCAGCATTTGAAGTGACGGATATTTATGGGACCAGCGTATGCCCGTTGGCGAAAGTGATGCGGAGGGAACTGAAAAAGAGAGGAATCCGCCGGCTGAAAGTGGTCTACTCAAAGGAAGAGCCTGTGAAGGGGGAACCTACGGGAGCGGAATTTCCGATAGGGGATACGTCCGGCGGGGAAGCGGTGCGGGAGAAGGGAAGCACCAGGCGTTCCATACCCGGCAGCGTGGCTTTTGTGCCTTCGGTGGCCGGACTGATTATGGCAGGGGAAATCGTAAAGGATCTGACACAAGGCCAATAAGTTAAGCCGCAGTCCGCTTCAGGAAAGCCGTTCTCAGGCTATACGGCAGCTTATGACAGAGAAAAGGGAATCGGGATGAAAATACAGGATTATCTGAAACAGAGAAAGATGATGTGCGACGGGGCTTTCGGAACATATTTTGCGGAAAAATATGGTGTGCAGGAATTGCCGGAAAGCTTTAATACCACCCGTCCGGAGTGGATGCGGCAGATACATAAAGAGTACCTTGAGGCAGGGGCGGTATTGCTGCGCACCAATACTTTTGCCGCGAACCGGAGAACGCTGGGCTGCGGGGAAGAGGGGCTGCGGGAAAATATACGGGCCGCTTGGGAAAATGTACTTCAGGCAGCGGCGGAATGCGGGAGAGTGCCGGGAGAAGATTGTTTTCCGGCAGGAGATATCGGGCCGCTGCCGGACCGCCTAGGGTGGGAGGAAGAGGAGGTTTATCGGGAGTACCGGCTGATTGCCGACGCATTGACGGAGGCCGGTGCGGATATCCTGATTTTTGAGACGTTTCATGATACGGAAGATATTCTTCCCGTTATAAAGGACTTGAAGAAGGAGCGGGAGCTGTTTGTGGCGGTTCAGTTCTGTGTGAATCAGCACGGATACAGCAATGCCGGAATCAGCGCACGCCGGCTGCTGGAAGATGCGGCACAGTCGGGGGTGATAGATGCGGCGGGGTTTAACTGCGGCATCGGGCCGGGGCATTTATGCCGTATTCTACGCAAAACGGAGCAGCCGGAAGGGATTTTTCTTACGGCGATGCCTAACGCTGGCTATCCGAAATATATGGAGAAAAGAAAAGTTTTCAGCAACAATGCAGCGTATTTTGCAGGCAAGATGGCGGAAATCGGGAAAGGGAACGTAGCCTTTCTGGGAGGCTGCTGCGGAACCGCTCCGGCATTTATTGCGGAAATGTGTAAAACGGCGGATTTATCCGCAGTGACGGCAGGGGAGAAGAAACGGGAGGCGGCAGTCCGAAGCGGAGCCGGGAAGGAGAGCGGTTTCTGGCAGGGAAAGGCGGCGGGCAGGAAGCTGATTGCCGTGGAACTGTCTCCGCCGCCGGGAGCGGATGACGATAAGGTAATGCAGGCGGCATATCTGCTGAAAAACAAAAAAGTGGATGTGGTGACATTTCCGGATTCGCCTTCCGGCAGGACAAGGGCGGATTCCGTCCTTATGGCAATGAAGGTGCGGCAGGAGACAGGACTGTGTGTTATGCCGCATATATGCTGTCGGGATAAAAATGCAATTGCCATGCGTTCCCAACTGTTGGGAGCCTATGTGAATGATATCAGGAATCTTCTGGTGGTTACGGGAGACCCCGTTCCCACGCTGATGCGGCAGGATGTGAAAAGCGTATTCAATTTTGATTCCGTAGGGCTGATGAAGATTATCCGTGAACTGAATCAGGAGGAGTTTGCCGAAGAGCCCATGGCATTCGGAGGTGCGCTGAACCAAGGCAGGCCGAATCTGGAAGCGGAAATCCGCCGGGCAGAAAAGAAGATGGCACAGGGAGCCTCTTTTTTCCTGACCCAGCCTGTCTTTACCCAAAAGGCGGCAGACAGGGTGAAAGAGGTGAAGGAACGGACCGGAGCTAGGATTTTATGCGGCATTATGCCGCTTGTGAGCCTGCGGAATGCCTTATTCATGAAAAACGAGATGGCGGGCATAGAGGTGGACGAAGAAGTCATCGGCTGTTTCTCACCGCAGATGAGCCGGGAAGAGGGAGAAGCGGCAGGTGTGCAGATAGCAAAAAGGGTGATGGAAATGACGCAGGGATTTGCGGACGGATACTATTTTTCAATCCCTTTTAACAGAGTTTATTTATTGGATCAAATATTGGAACTTTAAGGCACGGGAATCAATGGGAAAACGTTAATTCAAAAATGTAAAAATAATTCTGTACAAAAGGGGATTTTTCTGCTAGAATAATTGAAGTAGAGGTTCTGAAGAAAAAAATGGAAAAAATTTCTTATGAATTCTGCTGAATGGATATTCTTTAAAGGAAGGTTTCTTTAAATGAAAAGTATTATGATAAGGCTTCGTTCTATTGAAGACGTAAAGAAATTTGTCAATATCATGGCACAGTTTAAAGGATATTTTGATTTGGTTTCCGGAAGATATGTAGTGGATGCCAAATCCGTAATGGGAATTTTCAGTATGGATTTGGCAAAGGATTTGGAGTTACGGATTTTGGAAACAAACGAGCAGGAAAAAGAGATTTTAGAGGCAGTAGAACCTTTTACGGTAAAAGGGTAGGATAGGAAATATATGCAGATATGGTTCATCGGTAGAACGCTGGCTTCCCAAGCCGGAGAGACGGGTTCGACTCCCGCTATCTGCTTTTCGTTTTTCTGTTTTATATGTCATCTGTAAGGGATAGGTTAGGAGGCATATGGATAGGGGATGTAGCTTTAAGACAGTAGGGATTGGGAGGATAGGAAGTTTTAATTAAATATATTTTATCATATATCACAGGTCAATCTTGTGGTTTTTTTATTTTAAGGTATCTTTAGGGGCTGCCGCAGAAGGGCGGAATATCAGCTGCGGGAGCATGGGCATACCATAAAAGAGAACTATTCCCAAGCGGCATTGCAGCCGTGCTTGGGGAACAAATGAGGGGGAGGGAAATGAAGAAAAAATGGTATAACAAATTGACGACGACGCAGACCATTGCCTTGGGATTTCTGATTATCATTCTCATAGGCACTGCAGTGCTGATGCTGCCTATATCATCCAGGGACGGCAGCGTTACGGATCCGCTGACGGCATTGTTCACGGCGACCAGCGCGACCTGTGTCACGGGGCTTGTGGTGACGGATACTTATACTTATTGGTCTGTATTCGGCAGGTGCTTTATTCTGCTGCTGATACAAGTGGGCGGGCTGGGGTTTATGACTATCGGTGTGTTTCTGGCTGTGCTGATGCGAAAGAATATCGGGCTGCGGGAGAGGGGGCTGCTGCAGGAAAGCATGAATACCCTGCAGATAGGCGGTGTTGTCAGGCTGGTGAAGAAAATAACGATAGCGGCTTTTGCCCTGGAAGGAATAGGGGCGGTGCTGCTGTCCATAAGATTTATCCCGGAAATGGGCTGGGCGGAAGGAATCTGCAACGGAATCTTCCATTCGGTTTCCGCTTTCTGCAACGCAGGCTTTGACCTGATGGGGAAAAAGGAAGAGTATTCCTCTTTGGTGGCTTATTCGGGGGACATTCTTGTCAATGTGACTGTCATGCTGCTGATTGTCCTAGGGGGAATCGGCTTTGTGGTGTGGGATGATTTGCAGAAGAAAAAGTTCCGGGTGAAGGAATATCTGCTGCATACGAAGATTGTGCTGACAATGACAGGGATTTTGCTTTTTGGGGGTGCATTGGCTACGTTTCTGCTGGAACGGGGGAACCTGATGGCAGGCATGGGGGCAAAGGAAACGGTACTGACTTCGCTGTTTGCCTCAGTGACAGCCAGGACGGCAGGCTTCAATACCATTGACATCGCAGGCATGTCCAGCGGGAGTAAGCTGGTGACGATAGTGCTTATGTTTATCGGCGGCAGCCCGGGTTCCACCGCAGGCGGAATAAAGACGACTACTTTTGCGGTAATGCTTATTTTTGTATGGGGGAATCTGCGCGGCAGTCATGGCAGCAATGTCTTTAAACGCCGCCTGGAGGAAGGGGAAATAAGGAAAGCCAGCATTGTGGCCACGATTGATCTTGTGCTGGCGGTGACTGCGGCTGTGCTGATTTGCGCCTTGCAGGATTTCCCTATGGAGGATGTGCTGCTGGAGGTATTTTCCGCCATTGGGACGGTAGGGATGTCTTCGGGGATTACCCGCGGGATGGGGACGGTATCCCGTATTATCCTTGTCGTATTGATGTATTGCGGGAGGATTGGAAGCATGACTTTTGCACTTTCTTTTACCGAAAGAAAGAAGGTGCCGCCGGTACAGCTACCGGCAGAAAAAATCATTATCGGATAACTTATGCCTGAAACAGGCGGGGAAAGTCGGATTTTCGGGCAGAGAGATATTTTAGGGAGGAAATGAGGAATGAAGTCAATACTGATTATCGGTTTGGGGAAATTCGGGCATCATCTTTGCAGCAATTTGGCAGAGCTGGGAAATGAGATTATGGCAGTGGATATCAAGGAAGAGGTATTGGAGGATTTGCTGTCCGTCGTTACCAGCGCAAAAATCGGCGACTGTACCAATGAAGAGGTGCTGAAAAGCCTTGGCGTGAGAAATTTTGATATTTGCTTTGTCTGTATCGGCACGAATTTCCAGAGCAGTTTGGAGATTACCAGCCTGATTAAGGAATTGGGAGCCAAATATGTAATCAGCAAGGCGAACCGAGACATTCATGCGAAGTTTCTGCTGAGGAACGGGGCGGACGAGGTAATATACCCGGACAGGGATATTGCGGAAAAGCTGGCTGTGCGGGTCAGCGCAAACCATGTGTTTGATTATATCGAACTGACGGAAGAATATTCCATCTATGAGATTCCGCTGATGAAGGAATGGGCAGGGAGATCCATCAAGGATATTGACATCCGTGCCAAATATCATGTGAATGTGCTGGGGACAAAAACAGACGGGCAGCTGACGCTGATAACGGAGGCGGATTATGTGCTGAGAAGGGATGAGCATCTGATGGTTTTGGGACGGAATGAGGATGTGGACAGGATACTGAAGCGGTTATGACATTATGCGGAGAATTGCAAAAGGCCGGGAATCTGGATTGGGATTCCCGGCCTTTTGCAGTATTTTTTTTTATTCTAATTTTATAGTTTTTTTATTGCATAAAGAAGAAAATGGCAGTAATATATAACTCTGTAAATATATAACATAGTTAAGTATGTGTAAGCACTGTGGCAGGCTGCCGGAAGCGGACGGGGGACAGAAAGATGGATGTAAATGAATTACAGGAGCAGATACTGAAAACGGCAAATCGGTTTGGAAAGATGAAGTTCGGAAAAATTTTTCCGAAGGTGTCCAAACGGGAATTTGAGCTGCTGGCGGCAGTGCAGGAGTATATGGATAAAAATGCAGGTAAGAAGGGCATCCATGTCTCCGGGCTGGCGGTGAGGCTGAAAGTATCGTCGCCTGCGGTATCGCGGATGGTGGGCATGCTGGAGCAGAAGGGTTATATAGGGAGGGACATAGATAAGGAGGACAGAAGAAATACCTATATATACCTGACGGAAAAGGGCAGGGAGGTAAAAACTTCGGCAGAAGAGGCCATGCGCCGGCTGACGGAACGAGTGCTGCGGCGCATGGGTGACGAGGATATGCAGGAACTGATGATGTTATGGAACCGGTTGGCAGATATTATGGAAGAGGAGTTGAGGGCAAAAGATGTTTAAAGTTTTAAAGTATTTGGGAAAATCCAAGGCGGCGGTAGCGGCAATCATAATGCTTTTAATCCTTCAGGCATACTGTGACTTGGCGCTGCCCCAGTATACGGCGGATATTGTGGATGTGGGCATCGGGCAGGGAGGAATTGAATATGGTGTGCCGGAAACGATGCGGGCGGAAACCTTTGAGAATGTGCGGATGTTCATGACGGCGGAGGAAGAGGCAGCCATGCGGGCATCTTATGCCATGGATGAAAACGGCAACTATGTGCTGGCAAAGGAAGCCGACAGGGAGGCGTTGGAAACGGAAATGGCATTGCCTATGGCATTGCTTACCATGCTATCCTCGGCGGAAGGAATGTCCCCGGAGATTCTGCGGGACATGATGGAAAGCGGCGCCGTCTCCAAAGAGGAGATTCTGCGTTATCGGGAAATGGCGGCAGGGGGAGAAGCTGGGCCAGCTGCAGAGCCGGGCGGCGCGGAAGGGCTGAGCAATTCCATGATATCCCAGATGGCCGTGAATTCCGTGAAAGCGGAATATGAGGCATTGGGGATGGATATTGCATCGGTGCAGACGCGCTATCTGTTGGGCAAAGGCGGGCGGATGCTGGGGCTTTCCGTGCTGATGATGGCGGTGTCCATTCTGGCAGGGCTGCTGTCGGCCAGGACTTCCGCTAAAATAGGCAGTGATTTAAGGGGCAGCCTGTTCCATAAGGTAGTATCTTTTTCGGATGCGGAGATGGATCGTTTCTCCACCGCATCGCTAATCACGAGAAGCACCAATGACATTCAGCAGATACAGATGGTGTCGGTAATGCTGCTGAGGATGGTCTTATATGCTCCTATTGTAGGTGTGGGCGGAGTTCTGAAAGTGGTCCGTACCAAGACGGGCATGGGATGGATTATATTGGTTGCGGTGGCGGCGATTATACTGCTGGTGGGCATTCTGATGCTGGTGGCCATGCCCAAATTTAAGAAGATGCAGACGCTGGTGGACCGGATGAATCTGGTGTCAAGGGAAATACTGACAGGGATTATGGTTATCCGTGCTTTCAGCCGGGAGAAATTTGAGGAAGAACGTTTTGACAAGGCCAATAAGGACTTGATGGGTACGCAGCTGTTCACCAACCGGGTGATGACGATTATGATGCCCATGATGATGCTGATAATGAACGGAATTACCGTGATGATTGTCTGGTTTGGAGCGAAAGGCGTAGATATGGGAAATCTGCAGGTGGGGGATATGCTTGCGTTCATTACTTATACTATGCAGATTGTCATGGCATTTCTGATGATAACGATGATTTCCGTTATGCTGCCAAGGGCTGGCGTAGCGGCGGAACGTATTGAAGAAGTACTGGCTACCCGGGCGACCATTCAGGATAAGGAAATAACGCGGGACGGGGAACTGAAGGAGGCGAAGGGCATTCTGAAATTTGAAAATGTGGGTTTCCGGTATCCGGGGGCGGAGGAAGAGGCTCTGCGGGGAATCAGCTTTACCGCCAATCCGGGAGAAACCACGGCCATTATCGGCAGTACCGGATGCGGCAAATCAACGCTGATCCGTCTCATTCCCCGTTATTATGACGTGACGGAGGGAAGCATTACGATAGACGGCATTGACATCCGTGACCTGTCCCAGCACCGGCTGCATGAACTGATGGGGTATGTGCCCCAGAAAGGCGTGCTGTTTTCCGGGGATATTGAGTCCAACCTGAAATTCGGGGGAGATTTCATAACCGACAAAGATATGGAAGAAGCGGCATCCATTGCGCAGGCCATGGAATTTATTGACAGCAAACCGAAGCGTTTCCAAAGTGAGATTGCGCAGGGTGGCACAAACGTTTCCGGCGGGCAGAAGCAAAGGCTGTCCATTGCCAGGGCCATTGCGAAACATCCGAAAATATGTCTGTTTGACGACAGCTTTTCCGCATTGGATTACAAGACCGACGTAGTGCTTCGAAAAGCTCTGCACGAAAAACTGTCGGATGCAACGGTAGTGATTGTGGCGCAGAGAATCAGCACCATTCTCCATGCGGACCGGATTATCGTCCTGGACGACGGGAAAATAGCCGGCATAGGAACCCATGAGGAATTGTTGGGAAGCTGTGAGGCATATTGGGAAATCGCACATTCCCAGCTGTCAGAAAAAGAACTGGGCGGCAGATGAAGGGGAGATGCGGAACTTTAAAACAGCATCGACCCGGCCAGTGCCTGTAAGGATGTACGGCTGGATACAGCCGGACATTCTTACGCCGGTATGAGGTACTGGAAGGGGAGATGCGGAACTGGAATAGGAGATGCGGAACTGGAATAGGAGGAGTGTTATGGGCGAGCAGGTAAAGGCACCCAGAAGAGGCCACGGGCATGGTCCCCATCACGGAATGATGCCGGGGGAGAAAGCAAAGGACTTCAGAGGGACGCTGAAAAAAATCACAGGATATATGGGCACTTACAAATATGGGCTGGCGGCGGTTATGGTATTTGCGGTTGGAGGAACCGCATTTAATATCATAGGGCCGAAGATTCTAAGTCAGGCTACGACGGAGCTGTTTCAAGGGCTGATGGCAAAAGTATCGGGAACGGGAGGCATTGATTTTGGGCGGATAGGAAGGATACTGCTTCTTTTGCTGGGGGTATATGCGTTCAGTTCCTGTCTGTCTTTTTTCCAAGGCATGATTATGACGGGAATTTCGCAGAAAATATGTTACCGTTTCCGGAAGGAAATTTCCGAAAAAATAAACCGCATGCCGTTGGAATATTTTGAGTCGCGGACGGTAGGGGAAGTGTTGTCACGCATTACGAATGATGTGGATACTTTAGGGCAGAGCCTTAATCAGAGCATTACCCAGCTGCTTACTTCGGTGACTACAATTGTAGGAGTGTTGGCCATGATGCTAAGCATCAGTCCGCTGATGACTCTGATTGCCTTGGTTATCCTGCCGGTGTCGGGGACTCTGATAGGGGTGGTCGTCAAATTCTCGCAGAAATATTTCGTGGCACAGCAGAATTATTTGGGAAAAATCAACGGACAGGTGGAGGAAGTATACAGCGGGCATAATATTGTCAAGGCTTTTAACAGGGAAGAGCAGGCACGGAAGGAATTTAACGAGACCAATGCCGTGCTATACCAATCCGCGTGGAAATCTCAGTTTTTATCGGGGATGATGCAGCCGGTTATGATGTTTGTGGGCAATCTGGGATATGTGGCGGTGGCGGTCAGCGGAAGCCTGCTGGCAGTCAGAGGAACCATTCAGGTCGGCGACATTCAGGCCTTTATTCAATATGTAAAGAATTTTACCCAGCCTATCACACAGGTGGCACAGGTATCCAATATGCTGCAGTCCATGGCTGCCGCCGCGGAGAGGGTCTTTGAATTCCTGGGGGAAAAAGAAGAGGATGTCAGCGTGGAGCATGCGGCCCAGCCGGAACAGATTCAGGGCAGCGTCAGCTTTGAGCATGTAAAATTCGGCTATAAGCCGGATAAGCTGATTATCCGTGATTTCAGCAGCCGGATAGAGCCGGGGCAGATGGTGGCTATCGTAGGTCCTACCGGAGCCGGAAAGACTACCATGGTAAAACTGCTGATGCGCTTTTATGATGTGAACGGCGGGCAGATTAAATTAGACGGGCACGATATACGGGAGTTCAACCGGAGCGAACTGCGGGAAGGCTTTGGCATGGTGCTGCAGGACACATGGCTTTTCAAAGGGACGATTATGGAGAATATCCGTTACGGCAGGTTGGAGGCCACCGACGAAGAAGTGATCGAGGCGGCAAAAGCAGCCCATGCGCACCGGTTTATCCAGACCTTGCCGGGCGGGTATCAAATGGAACTGAATGAGGATGCCAGCAATGTATCCCAAGGGCAGCGTCAGCTTTTGACCATTGCCCGTGCCATCCTTGCGGACAACCGGATATTGATTCTGGATGAAGCAACCAGTTCCGTGGATACAAGGACGGAGGCCCGGATTCAGAAAGCAATGAACAATCTGATGAAGGGCAGAACCAGTTTTGTCATTGCCCACAGGCTTTCCACCATACGGGATGCGGATCTGATTTTGGTCATGAAAGACGGTGATATCATAGAACAGGGAACGCATGAGGAACTGTTGGCGCAGAACGGGTTTTATGCGGAACTGTATCAATCACAGTTTGAGGAGGTGACGGCCTAGTACTGCATTGCGGAAATAACAGTACTGTACATCATTGCATTAATCCTTAAATAATCAGCACATGCTGTTTGTGCCAGTGCC
>CAJTVK010000033.1:0-21261 GCA_910579645.1 uncultured Lachnospiraceae bacterium
AGACAGAAATTTCTCTGCCGGGGATGGCGCTGGTAAGGCAAATGCGGTACTGGAAAACAGCATTTGCCTGTACAGTGCCCAGAGAAATTGCTGTCTGAGAATATCAGACAGAAATTTCTCTGCCGGGGATGGCACTGGTAAGGCAAATGCGGTACTGGAAAACAGCATTTGCCTGTACAGTGCCCAGAGAAATTGCTGTCTGAGAATATCAGACAGAAATTTCTCTGCCGGGGATGGCACTGGTAAGGCAAATGCGGTACTGGAATGGAGGAAAGAGAATGAAAAAGAGAGTGTTGGCAACATTATTGGCCGGTTTCTTATGTGTAAGCGCATTAGCGGGCTGCGGAGGAGGTTCCGCACCGGCGGACGATTCGGCTCAAACAGGAAGTACGGAAGGAGCAGGAAGTACGAAAGAGGGCGGCGATGCAGCGGCGGACGGGGAGATTTATGAAGTGGTCATTCAGTTCCCCACTTTGGGGGATACTCCGCAGGATCTGCCCTTGGTGGAAGATGCGCTGAATAAAATCACGGAGCCGGAAATCGGCGTCCATGTGACTTTTTATCCCAGCAGCGCATTCGAACTGAATAATACGACTACCATGATGGTTTCCTCCGGCGAGAAGCTGGATCTGGCAATGTGCATGTTTGAAGGCGGCGCACAGGGCTATGTAAATAAGGGCATGCTTATCGAACTGGATGACTTGGTGGAGCAATACGGACAGGATATTCTGGAAGCGGAAGGGACGGCAATGGCTGGCGGCTATTACAACGGCACGCTGTATACTATTCCTACGGAAGAGAAGATGGGGCGCGTAAAAGCTTTTGAATGCCGTAAAGATTTGTTGGACAAGTACAACATCGCATATGATGAGGAAAAAGTGTATACCCTTGAAGAACTGACGGAAATCTTCAAAATCATTAAAGAGGGTGAGGGGGAGAAATTTTACTGCATTGCGGCAAATGCCAACGAGGATGCACCTTATACTTACTTTGCGGAAGCGGATTTGCTGGGTTCGGATTACGGAAGTGGTGTGCTGATGAATTACGGAAAAGGCACGAATGAAGTAGTGAATTATTTTGAAAGCGATGAGTTTGCGCAATATTGCGACGTAATGAGGACTTGGTTTGAGGAAGGATATTTCTCTTCCGACTGCAATACGATTACCGATTCTTCCTTGGTGCAGCTGCAGTCCGGCAATTATTTCGGCATGTTCAGCAATGCGGAACCGGACATGGTAGTTTCCCACAGTGCGACCATGCAGGCCTATGCACAGACAGATGTGGTAGCTTTGCGCACCACTATGCCGGCTTCCCGTTCCCAGGACTATCAGGTGACCCAGTGGATGATTCCCATTACCTGCGATAATCCAGAGAAAACCATGCAGTTCCTGAACATGCTTTACGGTAGGAAGGATGTCATCAATCTGATTTACTGGGGAATTGAAGGAACCCATTACCTCCGTACGGAAGGCACGGAGAATGTGGTGGAATTCCCGGAAGGAGTAGACCGTTCCAACACGCCTTATGCGGCAATCCTGAATGTATGGGGGGATAAACTGAAAGATTATGTGATGGCGCCCAACGATGACGGATATGTGGCAATGATGCAGGAGTTCAACAACAGTATTTCCGAGGAATATACTTCGGATGCGCTCGGTTACTGCTTTAACAGCGACCCGGTGAAGGCACAGTTTGCGGCAGTGAATGATGTAGTGACCCAGTATGCGAAATCTACTCTCGGTTACGGAGTGGTAGACCCCGGCCCGCAGTTGGAAGAATTCCGTTCCGCACTGAAAGCAGCCGGCATCGACGATATCATAGCAGAGAACCAGAAGCAGTATGATGCCTGGAAAGAAGCACAGGCGGCGCAGTAAGGCAGGCGGAGCAGTAAGTCCTGCGGCATATTAAGGCAGGCGGTACAGTAAGTCCTGCGGCATATTAAGGCAGGCGGTATAGTAAGTCCTGCGGCGCAGTAAGACAGGTGCCGCAGGCAGGAATACATGGTGCAGAGCCTGCGGGAGCGCGGCATCCGCAGGCTTGGTACATACAAAAAGCCGTGCAGAAACGAGGGTGAAACATGGCACGAACGAAAAAGAAGTTCCGTTGGAGGGATTTTCTTCCCTATTATCTCCTGGCGCTGCCGGGAATCATCTATATGATCTGCAACAATTATCTTCCGATGTTTGGCATTGTGATTGCTTTTAAAAACCTGAATTTCAGGAAAGGAATCCTTGGAAGCGACTGGTGCGGGTTTGACAATTTCAAATTTCTGTTTGCATCGAAAGATGCCTGGGCAATAACGAGAAACACTTTGCTTTATAATGTGGCATTCATTATATTGACTACTCTGATTGCCATTGCGGTGGCAATCCTGATAAATGAAATCAAAAGCAGGATGGCCAGCAAGCTGTACCAGAGCCTGATTCTTCTGCCTTATCTGATGAGCTGGGTTATTGTCAGCTACTTGGCTTATGCCATGCTTTCCGGCGAGACAGGCATGATTAACAACGGTATTTTTAAGGCATTGGGGATGAAAACCGTTTCCTGGTACAATGAACCGAAATATTGGCCATATATTTTGACTTTTGTCCATCTTTGGAAAACCGTGGGGTATGCCATGATTATCTATTACAGCAGCATCGTAGGCATAAGCCAGGATTATTTTGAAGCGGCTACGCTGGACGGGGCATCCAAGTGGCAGCAGATAAAATACATAACCCTGCCGCTTTTAAAACCTACCATGATTACCATGCTGGTGCTTCAGGTAGGCCGCATCTTCTACTCGGACTTCGGATTGTTCTATCAGATTCCGATGAACAGCGGCACGCTCTACAGCGTAACGAGAACTATCGACGTATATGTATATAATGCATTGATGAAGAGCAGTGATTTCGGCATGTCCAGCGCAGCCAGCGTTTATCAGTCCATAGTCGGCTTTGTTTTGATTATTGCGGTCAATGCACTGCTTCGTAAGACAAGCAAAGAAAATGCATTATTTTAGAAGGAGGGAGCAGGATGAAAGACAAAACTATAAAAGAAAGTACCGTGTGGCAGATTGCCGCACATGCAATTATGATTTTCGGCTCTTTGCTGGCACTGCTTCCTTTTATCCTTCTGGTGATTGCCTCTTTTACGGATAATCAGACCGCATTGGTCAACGGATATTCTTTTTTTCCGGAGAAGTGGAGTCTGGAGGCATACGAATATATTGCAAGGGAATGGGTTACGGTAGGCCGGGCTTATCTGATGACTATCGTGGTTACCGTGGCGGGCACGGTGCTCAGTTTAGTGCTTACCAGTACCTTTGCCTTTGCGGTCAGCAACGACAGGCTGCCGGGACATAAACTGCTGATGTTCCTCAGTATTTTTACCATGCTTTTTAACGGCGGCATCGTGGCCAGCTATTATGTTTACTCCAATATTTTCCATATTAAAGATACTGTTTTTGCCTTGATTGTACCCAATCTGCTGATGACTCCTTTCAATGTGGTGTTGGTGAAAAACTATTATAAGAACAGCATCAGCCCGAGCATACTGGAAGCGGCAAGGATTGACGGCGCGTCGGTGTTTCAGGTGTTCCATAAGATAGTGATTCCGCTGTCAGTGCCGATTTTGGCTACCATCGGCCTGATGACGGCCATTGCCTACTGGAACGACTGGACCAACGGCTTATATTATCTGACGGAAAGGAACGGCGTGAAACTATATACCATTCAGCTGGTGTTAAATAAAATTAACGAAAACATTAATTTCCTGGCAAATAATTCGGAACTGGCGGCAAAAGCGGCTTCCCTGCCGTCCACGACGATGCGTATGGCGATTGCCGTAGTGGGCGTGCTGCCGATTATGATTGCTTATCCGTTCTTCCAGAAATATTTCGTAAAAGGGATTACCTTAGGCGGGGTAAAGGAATAACAAAACGGCAGGGAACGCCGGAAAGAAAAGGACGGCAGGTAAAATAGGAAAAGAAATGCCGGAAAGTGGGCAGAAGGACAAGTCGGCAAAAAGACCGAACGAAAAGAGCAAAGGGAAGAGCCCGGAAGCAAGGCAGCGGGCTGAAAGATGCAGAAAACAGTGGCAATAGGGAAGGAAAAATGAGAAAATATAAGGGAAAACAATATGTGAAACAGAGCGTGCCTTAGGAGGATGACAGAAGAAATAAGCGGATGCCTGAAAGGCAGAAAGGCTCTTCCGGCAGAAAGTCGTTTACGGGTACGCTCCGGGAAGGGAGAACAGCATGAAATATGGATTTGAACAGAAAAAACTAAGTGAGCATGTCACACAGATTACAGAGGCGAGCGGAGTATCGGCGTTTCTTGTCACAGGAACGCAGCGAGCGGCCTTGCTGGATACCTGCAGCGGACTGAAAGGGCTGAAAGAAACGGTTGGCGCATTGACCTCGCTTCCTCTGGATGTCATCCTGACTCACGGGCATGGAGACCATGCGGGGAGCGCGGCGGATTTTGAGAAGGTATATATGCATCCCGCAGATGGGGAATTGTTAAAGCAGCATAATCTGGCTATGCGGATGGACTATGTGCGGACGATGCTGGGGCCGGAAGCGGAACTGTCCGAAGAAGATTTCGTGCCGGATGCCAAAGAGCCTTTCGCAGAACTTACGGACGGGCAGATATTTGACTTGGGCGGCATCCGGCTGGAAATCATTCATGTGCCGGGGCATACAAAGGGAAGCTGCTGTGTGCTGCTGCAGGAAGAAGCTGCCATTCTGTTCGGCGATGCCTGCAATGTAAATACGCTGGTAATGGATGAAAACAGTACCGATATCAGCGGTTACCGCAGGAGCCTGGAACGTTTAAAGACCTTTGGCGGCAGGTATGAGACGGTATATTATTCCCACGGGCCGGCGGTGGGACCCAGGGAATGCCTGGAGGACAATATCGAACTGTGCGGGCGGATACTGGCAGGGACAGATGATGCTATCCCTTGTGAATTCTTAGGGCACAAAGCAATACGAGCTGCGGCAATCAGTCCGGATTTCAGGCGTAAGGACGGGAAATTCGGTAATATTGTCTACAGTGAACTGACGAGAAAGTGATATGATTTTGCAGGCTGCGGACCAAGCGGCAGTGCAGTGTGCCTGTTCAATGATTTATTCGGACAGAAACTATTGTTTTGCTTTGCCGGTTCCGCACCATTGCAGTACTAGAGCGTGTTTGAAAATTCATTCCTGACATCTGCAAAACGATGTATCGTTTCACCACTTTGCGTGATATTTGCGCCAAATTCAGGTTACATAGCCCGCTATGCGCCCTTCACTTTGGCAAGAACATATACGTTCTTAATCTCCCGCAAATTGTGACGCACATCTGCCAGAAAGCAATTTTCAAACACGCTCTAGTCGATGCACCGCATTACCGTCGAAATTTTGCCTTGCACTGGCACGAACCATGTAAAGCGAAACTGTAGTGTTTGTCTGGATAAAGCATTAGTGCAATTCGGGAATCCACATAAATGACACTAATGTCAAATTGAGTGTTTCGGAGAAAAAGACAGGAGGGAAGGGATTTTATGACACTAAAAGAACGTATGGCCCAACTGCTGAAAGGAGAAGGGGAGAATTATATTTTCCCCTTTTTCTGGCAGCACGGGGAGGAAGAAAGCGTTTTACGGGAGTATATGCAGAAAATACAGGAGGCGAATATCGGGGCGGTCTGCGTGGAAAGCCGTCCGCATCCGGAGTTTGCACAGGATGGCTGGTGGAATGACATGGATGTCATTTTGGATGAGGCAAAAAAAAGGCAGATGAAAGTATGGATATTGGACGATAAGCATTTTCCCACCGGCTATGCAGTGGGTGCTCTGGAGAAAGCGGAAAAGGAACTGTGTCACCAATATCTGGACTATAATGAATTGGAGACGTGGGGTCCCAGGCCGCAGATGGAAATCCGGATTAAGGAGTATGCCAAACCACAGCCGCTGCCGCCCTGGCTGCCTCCCATGCCCGGGGAGCCGAAGAGAAAGCATCGGGATGACAGGCTGTTCCGCGTAATCGCCTGTCCGGTGGAGGCAAAGGGAAAAATCGGTGAGCCTTTGGATCTGACCGGATTAGCCGGAGAAGACGGGAGACTGTTCTGGGATGTGCCTTCCGGATATTGGAAGATTTATGTGATTTATCTGACATACGATGCCAGGGGAAGAAATGATTACATAAATTTTTTGGATGAGGCATCCTGCCGAATATTGATTGATGCGGTTTATGAGCCTCATTATGAGCATTATAAAGAACTGTTCGGGACGGTGATTGCGGGATTTTTCAGCGATGAGCCGCCCATCGGGAATACGCCGGGGTATACCAGAGGGGATTTGATCGGCAATCCGCAGATGGCTCTGCCTTGGTCAGGGGCAATGCAGGGTGCAATGGTGAAAGAGTTTGGAGAAGGCTGGGAAACGGAACTGGCGTATTTATGGAAGGACGGAAGCGACGGGCATCGGAGCGCAAGAATACGCACGGCTTATATGAATGCGGTCAGCAAGCTGGTTTCCCGTTGTTTTTCCGGACAGTTGGGACAGTGGTGCGAGGATCATGGGGTGGAATATATCGGGCATATGCTGGAGGACTGTGATTCCAGCACCAACTTGGGACCCAGCATGGGGCATTTTTTCCGGGGGCTGTCCGGGCAGCATATGGCGGGAATTGACAATATCGGCGGACAGGTGCTGCCGGGCGGGCAGGATGTGAATCGGCATGAGCCGGACTTATGCCAGGACAGCGCAGGATTTTACCACTACATGCTGGGGAGAATGGGGGCTTCCATGGCGGCCATTGACCCGAAGAAAGCGGGACGCTGCATGTGCGAGAATTTCGGCGCTTATGGCTGGCGTGCCGGCGTGGGGCTGGAAAAATATCTGACCGACCATTTTCTGGCCAGAGGGGTAAACCGTTTCGTGCCCCATGCATTTTCGCCCAAGGCATTCCCGGATCCGGACTGTCCGCCCCATTTTTATGCCCACGGGGAAAATCCGCAGTATAGGGCGTTCGGGGAATTGATGGGTTATACTAACCGTATTTGTCATCTGATTGACGGAGGTCTGCAGCATGCGCCGGTGGCGGTTCTTTATCATGGGGAAAGTCAGTGGGGAGGCGCATATGAAAGCAATATACTGACTTGCCGCGTGCTTACCCGGAATCAGATTAACTTTCTGATTCTTCCGGCGGAGGCGCTGGAAGACGGAGGAGAAAGCCATACGGTTTTTCTGGAGAAAGAGAAGAAATTGAGGGTCAACGGCGTGGACTGTCTGGCACTGGTGATTTCCGGCTGCGATTATTTGCCTAAGGCAGCCGCAGAATTTGCGATGAGAGCGCATAAGGCGGGCTTTCCGATTCTTTTCACAGACAGGCTGCCGGAGGGGATATCCGATGCGGACGCCGGCACAAGCGCGCGGCTGATTGGGGAACTGCAGACCTGTCCGGTAACGGCAGTGGAGCGTTTGGCAGAAGAATTTGCGGATTCCTGTTATCATACGGTGGAGACGGAGCAGAAGCTGCCTCATCTGACGGCTTACCGTTACCGTAACGGCGGGGAGGTTTTTCTGCTGTTAAATGAGGATGTTTCCGGGAAAATGGATCAGTGGATTACCCTGCCCGGGCTGGCACCGGGGAGCGGCGTACAGATTTACGATGCCTGGAGGAACCGGCTGGCTCCTGCAAAAGTGCGGCATGCCGGAAAGAAAACTGAGGTACGGGTTGTGCTGGAGCCGTTGGAGATGGCGGTGCTGTATTGTGAACAGACGGAGGAACCGGAGTGCGGCGGCAGGGATTCTGATTGGATGGTTAAGCCGGAAGTATCGGATGAACCGGAGATGCTGTATAAACCGGAAGGATTGTATGAACCGGAGATACTGTATAAACCGGAAACACTGCATAAATCGGAAGTGCAATATGACTTGGGAGGTTTACAGGAGCCGTCAGAGGAACTTATGCTGCGGGAATTCACGGTATCCAGATGTGAAGCGAAGGAGTATCCGGATTTTCAGGGAGAGGAAGAGGCCGACCTTATGCATGGAATGGCAGGGCGGCATCCGGATTTTTCCGGCTTTTACCGCTATAAAACAGTGGCTTCTTTGGAAGGGTACAGACAGGCGGAACTGGAACTGCAGGAGGTTTTTGACTCTGCCGAAGTCATTGTCAACGGGCAGTCCGCCGGAATCCGTGTGGCCAAGCCTTACCGGTTTGAAATCACGGAGTTGCTGTGGGACGGGAAAAATGACATTTGGATAGAGGTGGCTACCACGCTGGAGCGGAAAGCGGCAGCCATGGGAATCGGAGACGGAGGAATGGGAAAACTGACACCTCTGTCACCAACGGGGATTGTAGGAGATGTGATACTGAAAAGGTTTGGATGATTTGAGTAGGAGGGTTGTGCTTTGAATGGGTGTATGGCGGAAACGAAAAGCGGAGTGGTAAGGGGTTATGAAAGGGAGGGAATCCGGGAATATCTGGGAATTCCTTATGCTAGGCCGCCGGTGGGGGAACTGCGGCTGAAAAGAGCGGTTCCTTATGCGTGGGAAGGGATTTATGACGCAGCAGGCTATGGAGAACCTTCCGTGCAGTATGAAAACGGGGAACTGCTTGGGAGCGAGGACTGCCTGACGCTGAATATCCGTACACCGCTGACGGGGGAAAAGCTGCCGGTATTGGTTTATATTCATGGGGGTGGTTTCAATACCGGGTCGGCGAGCCTGCCTCTTTATGACGGCAAGGCCTTTGCCCGGCAGGGAATCGTTTATGTGTCGATGCAGTATCGTCTGAATGTATGGGGATTTTACGATTTTACCGTGTATCCTGCCGGTAAGGATTTTGACAGCAATTGCGGATTGTCCGACCAGATTCTTGCCATGCGTTGGATCCATGAAAATATAGAAGCTTTCGGCGGCGACCCGGACCGCGTGACGATTGCCGGGGAGTCGGCCGGCGGCACTTCCATGCTGAATATGATAGGTGCTCCGGGGGCAAAAGGAACGTTTCGGCAGGCCATTATTTCCAGTGCGGTGCCAAATGCTTATTTTACCCATGCGCAGAGCAAGGAAGATATGGATTTGTTCCTGGAAGGGATGGGCTGGGAGGAAGGGGATGTGGCAAAGCTGAAGACGGTGGATGCCTATGCCGTGCAGAAAGGGAATACCTATATGTCCGACCGGCATCAATATAAAAATCCGGGTTTTTTCCTACAGTCTCCGGTTTTGGACGACTTGCTGCCGCAGAGGCCGTTGGATGCCGTCAGGGAAGGAGCGGCGGCAGGCATTAAAATCATGATTGGGACGAACCGCCACGAAGGCTCTATGTTTGTCCGTCCGGAAAAAACCATTTTCCCCAATTCTTGGGAAATGATAGAGGAGATGTTCCGAAAGAACGGGCATGAAGATGCGTTTGCTGCGGTTCGGGACTATTATGAGCCGCGAAACGGCAGGAAGATAAACGGGATAGGGTTGGGCTTTATTGATTTTGCCACCGATTATGCTTTTCAGGTTCCGGCAGTGAAGCTGGCCAGGGCGCAGAAGAAATACGGGGATGTGTGGATGTACCGCTTTGATTTTGCCAGTGATTTTATGACGGAAATCGGGTTATTGGCAGGGCATGCCATGGAACTGCCCTATGTCTTTCATAAAAAAGATTTCGGATGGATGGCGGAGGAACAGAAAAGGCCGCAAAAGGATGTGGTCAATGCGTTGGCAGATAAGATGCATGCCTCTTGGGTGGAATTTGTGAAAAACGGCGACCCTATGCAGGGGAAATGGCCGCAATATGAAGACCACGACGGTGTTGGGAAGGTTTGTATCTATGATGCGGAGACGCATATAGAAGATTTGGATCGACGGGAACTGATGAAGCTGTGGGGGGATATGAAATTTTACGGCGGAGGTTAAATACCGAGAATGGAAGAGAAAGAAACAAAAAGACAGAGAACAGAAAGACAAAAGAATATATTTCCGGAAACGCATTGGATATGGATACCGGGGCAGGAGGAAAAAGTGAAGGATAAGCCTTCTCTGGTATATTTCCGGAAGCGGTTTCAGGCAGACAGCCTTCCGGGGGAATATAAAATCAAAATATCGGCGGATACCCGTTACAAACTGTATTTAAACGGGGAATTCCTACAGTTTGGGCCGGCAAGGGGAGACGATAAGGTGTGGTATTACGATGAAGTGAACCTTGCCCCCGCTTTGCGGCAGGGAGAGAATGTGCTTGCGGTGGAAGTGCTGCGCTATCCGCTGGCTTACGGAGAGGGGAATTTCGGCATGTTCCGTACCGCTTCGCCCGGGCTTTATGTAGAAGAAGCGGATGCCGGGCAGGCAGAATATCATTTGACTGCGGATTCTTCCTGGAAATGCAGGGACGTCAAGGATTATCATGTTAGGAGGGAAGCACAGGGATTCGCGCCGTTAATGTATCTGGAGGAACGGTGGGGGGACGAGATATTTCAGGGCTGGAAGCATGCGGGATATGAGGAGAAGGGCTGGAGCAATGCGTTTGCCTATAACGTGACGGAACTGAAATCAGCAGCAGTGCCTGCGGATTTGTCTCCGCGCCCCATTCCGTATATGATGCTGGAGAGGAAAAAAATCGGCAGTGCCGTGCCGAAGTATGAGCCGGAGATATTGGCCGGCTGGGAAGCGATGCTGAACGGCGGGAAGACTTTGGAAATACCTGCGCATACGGAAACAGAGATAGAATTAAATGCGGGAGAGTTGGTCTGCGGGTATTTATTGCTGCGTGTGCGGCACGGCCGGGGAACTGTCGTCAGGATTTTGTCATCCGAAGGATATGTGCAGGACGGCAGCGGATTCAACGGCAGGCTTCCGAAGAAAGGGGACCGTACGGACTGGGTGCATGGGCAGCTGCATGGGTATGAAGATATTTACCATATATCCGGTTACGGGCAGGCGGGCAGGGAAGAAGTATATGAGCCGTATTGGTTCCGTACGTTTCGTTTCCTGCGGCTGGAAATCCAAACCGGGGAGGAGCCTTGTGTGCTGAGCGGGCTGGATTATCTGGAAACCGGATACCCGTTGGAAGTAAAAGCAGAGGCAGTGACTTCCGACGATACCATGGCAGGCATATGGGATATCAGCCTGCGTTCTTTAAAACGATGCATGCATGAGACTTATATGGATTGTCCGTTCTATGAGCAGCTGCAGTATGCCATGGATTCCCGCAGCGAGATTCTTTATACCTATATGGTATCTGCCGACGACCGGCTGGCAAGGCAGTGCATGGATGATCTGCGCCGCTCCCAGAGGGCGGACGGAATGATTAACTGCTGTTATCCGAATTACGGACCAAATGTGATACCGGGATTTGCGGTTTACTATATTTTAATGGTGTATGACCATATGATGTATTTCGGGGATGAAAAGCTGGTGCGCAAACATTTGCCGTGCATTGACGGCATTTTGGAATATTTTGACAATCACTTGGAAGCAAGGGGGCTGGTGGGTAAGACAGGGGGACATATCAGCGAACGGTATTGGTCGTTTATCGACTGGTCGCCCAAGTGGAAGGAAAGTGTGGGGATGCCGCCTGCCGGTCTGCATGGGCCGATTACTATGGAGAGCCTGCTTTACATTATGGGGCTGCAGCATGCCGCTAAGCTATGCGAGTATGTGGGAAGGGCGGATACTGCCGCCGAGTATCTGCGCCGCGCGGGGAGCGTACAGGAAGCGGTGAACAGGCATTGCAGGGATGAAGAAGGGGTGTATACGGACGGTCCGGGACTTCGCCAGTACAGCCAGCATTGCCAGATGTTCGCACTGCTGACCGATACGGTCACGGCAGAAGAGGGAAGGATTCTGATGCAGAAAACATTGGAGGAAAAGGAGAAATTTGCACAGTATACGGTAGCCACTGCTTTCTATTTATTTCAGGCATTGGAAAAGGCCGGGCTGTATGAACGGACCGGGGAACTATGGGATACTTGGCGGGGAATGCTTGCCAACCGCCTGACCACTTGCGTGGAAAACAATACCGACGAGAGAAGCGACTGTCATGCCTGGGGGGCTTTGCTTCTGTATGAACTGCCGGCGGTCATACTCGGAGTGCGTCCTGCGGCGCCGGGGTTTGAGAAAATCCGGATAGCGCCTACACCGGGGTACCTAAGGTGGGCGAAAGGGACGGCGGCTACAAAATGGGGGACGGTTTCCGTGGAGTGGGAGAAAAAGGAAGGCGGACGGCTGGAAGTCCGTTACAAGGTGCCGGAAGGCATGGAAGATAAGGTGGAACTGGGATGGCAAAAATAAAACGGTTCGGATTGTACATAATAGCCATATTTGTTTTGGGGTTCGGCATAGTGCTGAATACGAAAGCAGGGCTTGGGGTCGGCTCCATCAATACCTTCCCCTATGCACTCAGCCAGATAACTCCGCTGTCGCTGGGAATGGCAACTACGCTGCTGTATTTTGTGTTTGTGGCGGCACAGATAGGGATTTACCGGAAAGCGGAGGTGAAGCTGTTGCTGCAGCTGCCGTTTTCCTATGTAATGGGGCTTGTCATTGACTTTTATAACGGATGGATGGACTTTACGGTGGAGGGACTGCCGCTGCAGCTGGCAGTTTTGGCGGCGGCTATTGCCGCCACTGCCGTCGGGGCTTTTCTTATGGTGTCGATGGAGCTTGTGCCTAATCCGGCAGACGGAATGGCACGGGCGGCAGGCTATGTCATGCATAAGGAGTTCGGAGAGGGGAAGCTGATTTTTGATTGTGGGATGATTTTGACTACGGCAGTCGTTTCACTGGTATTTGCGCATAGGATTATCGGAATCGGAATCGGGACGGTAATGTCTGCGTTATTCATCGGGCGGCTGATTCAAGTTCTGGGAAAGGTTTTCGGGGAGAAGACAGCTGGGATTGTTGAGGCGAGCAGGGGATGATTTAGAACCTATGGGTAAGGGTGGAACGCAGAGAAGGCACGGAAATCAATTTGGGGTTTTCTGTCCGGCAGCTGTGCAGGCAGAAAACTCCAAATTGATTTCCGTGCCTTCTCTGCGTTCCGCTAGTACTGCATTGCGGAAATAACAATGAATTTCAGTGCCTGATTTTTGTGTCAGGGCAAGGCGGAAGAAGGAGGCGATGCGGTGGCATCGTTGACTGATGACAACGCAGCACTGGCGCAAAAGGCAGGTGCTGAATTCACTGTTATTTCCGCAATGCAGTACTAGGCAGCACCGGGCTATTGGCCGGAGGATGCGTCGGAATCATTGATAATGGCAACTTTCTCGTTCAATACCCTGTCATTGGAAATAGGGTTGCCCGTACAGATTACCGATTTCAGATTGGCAAGGCCTGCCAAGGGCTTTAAGTCCGTAATAAAATTTCCGGAAATATCCAGCTGCTCCAAAGCGGGCAGCGTTTGGGCGAAGTCAATGTCGGTCAGTTCGTTGTCCCCGATGCTTAAAGTCCGCAGCGAAGGGAAGCAGGAAAGAAAATCAACATGATCACTCAGCGTCACATCATCCCAGCCTACGGATATAAAGCCGTTGCTGCCGGATACCTGCACGTTTTCATAGAGTTTCAGCCCGTCCATTCTAAGTTCCTGCAAGGAAGGGTTTTCCTTTACTTTGCTAAAATTTATCTCGCATTCCATGCCGCTGATATCCAGCTGAGCTAACGTGGGAATGGATAAAATGCCGGAAATATCGTCATATGTGATGACGCCCCGAAGGTCAAGCTTTCGCAGTGCCGGGAAATCGGCGATAAATTCGGTGGGCTGACCAAGCCCGATATTGGCTCCCAGGGACAGTTCCTCCAATTTGGTCAGGCCGGAGAAGGGAATGCCGTTCCCCAGTTCACAGCCCGATAAACGCAGGGAAACCAGTTCGGTCATTCCGGACAGGAAGGAGCAGTCGTCAAAGTTGGAAAGCTCCAGCCGCCGCAGGCCGGTCAGTCTGCCGAGATTGGGCGGCTGGCAGTCATAGGGCAGTTCTATGTACAATTCCTGTAGGCTGGTCAGGTTTTCCAAAGCGGACATATTTTTCAGGTTGCTGCAGTCTTCCACCTTCAAGATTTCCAGTTCCGGTCTTTCTTCCAGCCCGTCCAGCGTCAGTATGGCAGCCTCGTCAATACGCAGGCATTTCAGGTTTTCCATGCCGGCCAGAAAATTCAGGGCTTTCAGATTCTCCGTATCCAGTTCCAGTTCTTCCAGAGAATGCATGACATTCAATACGGAAAAATCCGTGACGGCATCGCAGCTTTCCAAGGTCAGTGATTTCAGTGCCGGCTGGCCGGCCAGGGGGCTGATGTCCGTCAGTTCGTAGCCGTCTACATAAAAAATCTCCAGATTAGGGAAGTCGGTCAATCCGTTCAGGCTGTCTACTCCGCCGTTCAGGCGGATTTCCTTTACGGCGGAAGTATCCCCCAAGAGTCCGGCCAGTTCTTCCGGAGAGGAAGCATAGCAGCCGATGCTTTCCAAAGCCAGCCCTTCGATATCGACTGCCTGCAGGGAGCCGTCCACATTAAGTTTTTTCAGTCCGGTAAAATGACGTAAGGACTGCGTTCCGCCGGAGCCGTCCCGGGAAAAACTTAACCAAGTCAGTTCCGCCGACTCGTCTTCCAGAGGATTGGAAAAGCTATAGCCGACAAGCAGGTAATCCCAGTCATAAGCGGTTTCCAGCCATTGGATTCGGGACAGTTCGCTGTCCGTGATTTCATCGGCGGGTTTTCCGAATATGCTTTCCGCCAAGGCGGCATAGATTCCGGAAAGAGGAACTTCGGTTTCTTCGTCGGCAAAATAAGGGTTCTCTTCCGTTTCCACCATGCTGTCTGTGGCAGGAAGCTGCGGCAGACTTTCGCTGTAAGGCCGATACGGGGGATATTGCCCGATGCGCCATAGACGGAAAGCCACTCTGGCTATAAAAAGCAGAAGAAAAAGCGACACCGTGATTATTATGGCCGGTACTGTCTTGCCGTTGCTGCCTTTTCCTCCCGGAACGTTTCCTGCCGGCTTTTGGGGCATTCCGTTCCCGCCGCCTGTCTGGCCGAGCACAATTACTTTTTCCTGTTCCCATTCCAGTGCGAAGGAACTGTTGCAGTATTCGCAGGTGGCAAAATTCTTATGATCCTTATCTATTTTCAAATCCCCGCCGCAGGCAGGACATTTTAATTCCGTAATTTTCATCTCCGTCTTTATGCTCCTTCTTTATAGTATATTAATTTGAAACCGTATACCTAAAAACGATTCTTTACACTGATACATGCAGGCGCTGACTGCTCAGGGATTCATGCATTGCTGTACTGGAATCTTACAATAATCATACTATGCAGGCAGGGATTTGTACAGTAATTTTATTGCTGAAGATGCGTGATATCCGTTTCATGATTTCTATGGTTCATTATTACATATATCTTTCCAAACTGTCCAAGTTCTGCTATACTAAATAAAACCTCATTTTTCTGTAAAGGAACGGGAATCATATTGCCGCAGCAGCCAAATCAGAGCCTCGCTGTAGGCAACGGGGAATCGGACCTAATATTTTTGCATTTCGGTATAAAGGAGCGCAGGTCAGGATGCATGATACGGGAAAAAAGATGCTGCCTATCGGGATAGAGGATTTTAAAGAAATCTGTACCGATGAATATTATTATGTGGATAAAACTGCCATGATTAAGGATTTGCTGCGCAGGCGCGGAAAAGTGAATTTATTCACCCGCCCCCGCCGGTTTGGAAAATCGCTTAACATGGGGATGCTGAAATGTTTTTTTGAAACCGGCTGTGAACGGTCACTTTTCCGGGGGCTGAAAATTTCGGAAGAAACCGCCTTGTGCGAAAAATATATGGGAAAGTTTCCGGTTATTTCTGTCAGCCTGAAAAGTGTATGCGGCTCAGATTATACAACGGCACGTTCGCTTATGTGTTCCGCAATAGGCAATGAGGCCATGCGGTTTTATGAATTGCTTTCCGGAAGTAGGATTACAGAGGAAGAAAAGGAGATTTACCGGCAGTTAATTACGGTTGACCGAACGGGACAGGGCATATATGCCATGTCCGATGCAGTGCTTATGGGGAGCCTGCGGACATTGTCGGTATTATTGGAAAAACATTACGGAAGGAAAACAATTATACTTATAGATGAATACGATGTTCCTTTGGCAAAGGCAAAGGAACAGGGGTATTATGAGCAGATGCTGTTATTGCTCCGCAACCTGTTTGAGCAGGCGCTTAAGACCAATGACAGTCTGCATTTTGCCGTGCTGACGGGATGCTTAAGGGTATCCAAAGAAAGCATTTTTACCGGCCTGAATAATATGAAAGTTTTCTCCGTAACCGATGAGGACTGTAGTTCCTATTTCGGGTTTACGCATGCAGAGGTGAAGGAAATGCTGGAGTATTACGGGCTTGACAGCAAGTATGATATTATGAAAGAATGGTATGACGGATACCGTTTTGGGGATACCGATGTCTATTGTCCATGGGATGTGGTCAGCTATACCGATGAACTTTTGGTAAAACCGATGCTAAGCCCCAAAGATTATTGGAAAAATACCAGTAGCAATGAAGCAGTGAGAAAACTTTTGGAAAAAGCGTCTTCCGGCACACGGGATGAGATAGAGCGGCTGATATCCGGCGAGGCCGTCAGGAAAGCGGTGAATGAGGAATTAACCTATAAAGAGCTGTACGATAACATCGAAAATGTATGGAGTCTGCTTTTTGCCGCAGGATATCTGACACAGCGGGGAGAAGGGGAAGGGAATATGCGTTGGCTGGCTATTCCGAACAAAGAAATCCATAGTATTTTTATGGTGCAGATAAGGGACTGGATGCAGGTGAAAGCCAGGGAAAACGGGGCGAGGCTGCATACATTCTGCGAGGCGTTCCTGCATGCAGACGGGGAAAAAGTGCAGGCTATTTTTTCGGAATATCTGAATGAGACAGTCAGTGTCAGGGACACGGCAGTGAGGAAAGTGCTGAAGGAGAACTTTTACCATGGTTTTCTGTTGGGGCTTCTGCGCTTTAGGGAAGACTGGAAGGTAATGTCAAACAGGGAGAGCGGCAAGGGATATGCCGACATTATGATAGAAATTTTTCCGGAGAAAACAGGTATAGTGATAGAAGTGAAATATGCAGGGGACGGAGACTTAAAGGCAGCCTGCAAAGCGGCCATCAGGCAGACGGAGCAGGAAGAGTATGCAAGGCAGCTGCAATTGGACGGAATGCGTAAAATCATAAAATGCGGTTTTGCCTGCCATGTAAAGGAGTGTATGGCAGTATTTGAGCAGGACTGACGTACTTATGCAGAAGCCCCAATGTCATTAATTTAAGCCGCAGGCTGCGCCAGGAATGATGTTTTTATTCGGGCACGCTTTCGCTCTGCGGCAAACGCGGCGGTACTAAGGCACTAAAATACAGTGCCTAAGTGCCGGCGTTTTTCGAAAGTCCGAATAAAAAACATCATTCCTAACGCAGCCTGCGGCTTAAGTTAATGACATTGCGAAAAAACATCATTCCTGAAACGGCTTAAGTAAATGACAGTGGGAGCCGGCGGCAACAGGTTAATAAATGATAGCATATGTCCGGAGATGTACAGATTGCGCAATGCTGTCGGAATCATATATAATGGAGACAGACGTTAACAGTGAAAGCACTAAGACTGTTACGATATATAATGCAGAAAGATAGGAAGACAAAGGAAGGGAGAAGGAAATGGGACAGAAGATTTTTAATGTGGGGCAATATGCCGAAACGGCAAGAGCAGTGGTGGCGGAAGGAATTGTCATGCTGCGCAACGAGGGGCATGTGCTGCCTTTGAAGGAAGGGGAGAAAATAGCGCTGTTCGGCAGGGGGCAGTTCAATTATTACAAGAGCGGCACCGGTTCCGGCGGATTGGTCAATACAAGTTATGTGACCGGTATCCGGGAAGCATTGGAGAAGAGCAGTTTTGCCCTGAACGAAAAGCTGAAAGCGGTATATGAGGAATGGCTGAAAGAAAATCCCTTCGACGGCGGTGCAGGCTGGGCCGGGGAACCATGGTTCCAGAAGGAAATGCCCTTGACGGAGGAATTGGTTGCCGGCATCAGGGAAGAATCCGATACTGCAGTAGTCATTATTGCCAGGACTGCCGGGGAAGATCAGGACAATAAGGCGGAGGCCGGCAGCTATTTGCTGACGGAGGCGGAAGAAGAGATGCTCCGTCTGGTCTGCGGGACTTTTGAGCGCACGGTAGTGCTTCTGAACGTGGGAAATATTATTGACATGAAGTGGGTGGAGGCTTACCGGCCGGCTGCGGTACTGTATGTATGGCAGGGCGGACAGGAAGGCGGAAACGGAGTGCTGGATATCTTGGAGGGAAAAGTGTCCCCTTCCGGCAAACTGACAGATACCATTGCCCGCGACATCACGGATTATCCTTCCTCCTGCAATCATGGGAATGAGAAAAGAAATCTCTATCAGGAAGATATTTATGTGGGATATCGGTATTTTGAAACCTTTGCTAAAGATAAAGTACTCTATCCTTTTGGATTCGGGCTTTCTTATACCACCTTTGCCGTGGAAGCGGAGAGGATGAAAGAAGGGCAAAAAGAGGGAGAGCAGGGCATCGCAGGAGAAACCGTCTTTTCCGTCAAAGTGACAAACACCGGGGAAACGGCCGGGAAAGAAGTGGTGCAGGTTTACTGTCAGGCACCGCAGGGTGCGCTTGGAAAACCGGCTCGGAGCCTGTGCGGATTCGCCAAGACAAAGGAACTGGTGCCCGGGGAAACACAGACTCTTCAGCTATCCGTTCCGCAGTACCGGCTGGCATCCTACGACGACGGCGGCGTGACGGGACATAAATCCTGTTGGGTACTGGAAGCGGGGGAATATGTTTTTTACGCAGGGACAGACGTAAGGAGCGCGGCTCCCGCAGGCAGCTTCACCTTAGCGGAAACAACAGTCATACAGAAATCGGAAGAGGCCTGTGCACCGGTAACGGCATTCGAAAGAATGAAACCGGAAGCGAAAGCGGAAGGAGAATATCAGGTAAGCTACGAAGCAGCCCCGCTGCGCACAAAGAGCCCCACGGAGAGGCGTGCTGCCAGAATTCCGGAGTGCACCTCATATACCGGGGATAAGGGCTACCGGCTGTCGGATGTGGAAGAAGAAAAAGTATCTATGGAAACCTTCCTTGCTCAGCTGTCGGATGAGGACCTGTGCTGCATGGTAAGAGGGGAGGGCATGTGTTCTCCGAAGGTAACGCCGGGTACTGCGGGAGCTTTCGGCGGTGTGACGGAAAGCCTGCAAAACTATGGCATTCCCGTAGCCTGCTGTGCGGACGGCCCCAGCGGCATACGGATGGACTGCGGAAGCATTGCCTTTGCCATGCCCAACGGAGCCTGCCTGGGCAGCACGTTCAACGAAGCCCTGTCGGAAGAACTGTTCGAATGGGAGGGCTTGGAACTGCGTAAGAACAAAGTAGATACGCTGCTGGGTCCCGGCATCAATGTACATAGAAATCCGCTGAACGGACGTAATTTCGAATATTTCAGCGAAGACCCCTTTGTGACAGGAAGAATGGCTGCCGCTCAGCTGCGTGCCATGGGGCGTTACGGAGTCACCGGCACGATAAAGCATTTTGCCTGCAACAGCCAGGAATTTAACCGCCATACCGTGGAGGCAGTCGTATCGGAACGTGCACTGCGTGAAATTTACCTGAAAGGCTTCGAGATTGCGGTGAAAGAAGGAGGCGCTTATTCCATTATGACCTCCTACAATCCCATTAACGGATTCTGGTCAGCCAGCAACTATGATATGCTGACAACCATTCTGCGCGGAGAGTGGGGATATGACGGCATTGTCATGACCGACTGGTGGGCAAAAGGCAATGACGAGGGCACGGCAGGAAAAGCGGAAAATACCGCAGCCATGGTACGTGCCCAGAACGACCTGTTCATGGTAACCGCCAATGCCGGCGAGAACTCCCAGAACGACAATTCCATGGAAAGCCTGGAAAAAGGAACCGTCACCAGAGGCGAATATGTGCGCAGCGCGGCAAACATCTGCCGGTACCTGCTGCGGACACCTGCATACCAACACATGATGGGCAGGGAGAGCGAACTGGATAAACAGCTGGCAGAGATAGCTGCCCAGGAAATGGAATCCTTCGGCGAACTGATACGTTTTTCCGTTGACAAAGAAAGCAGCAGCCTGCCCGTGGAAAAAATCCCCACCGGAAAAGGCAGCACAGTGACCTTTGAACTGAGCGTGAAAGAAAGAGGCATTTACAGACTGGAACTGACCTGCAGAGTATCCGGACAGGGAAGCCTGGCACAGGTTCCGCTCACCGTCTCACAGGATAAGCAGATACTGAAAACAATCTCCCTCACCGGAGAAGACAAGGAATGGAGAACCGAAGAAATACAAGTGAACCCCTCCTTCCACAACACAACCTTCCTGAAATTCTACTTTGGCCAAGGCGGTCTGGAAATCCAGGAGGCACGGCTCACACTGAAAGAGTCCTTCGAAGCAAAATTCATTGCCATGAAAGCCGCAAGGGAAGAGGAAGAGAAGGAAAAAGAATAAAGATTATAAAAAAACGGTGTATGGGAACACTCATCCGAAAAGAAAGTAAAGAAAAGAAGAAATAGGAAGAAATAAGAAGAAATAAAAGAAGAAATGAAAGAAGAAATAAGAAGAAATACAAGAGAAGGGAAAAGATAAAAGAACAAACGGCAAAAACAAGCGGAAACGGCATAGCCTGCGGGCTAAGCCGTTTCCGCTTGCGGCATCAGAACCCATTTTACCGGATAGTGTTTATTCCGCGGGCAACGAGCCAGGCAGCCTTCAGGCTATTCTGGAGACCGGGTATGGGAAGAGTCCGCGAAGCCTTGTAAATAACCAATGTCATTAACTTAAGCCGCAGGCTGCGTCAGGATGGATGTTTTTATTCGGACACGCTTTCGCTCTCTGCGGCAAACGCAGTGGTGTTAAGGCACTAAAATACAGTGCCTAAATGCCGGCGTTTTTCAAAGAACCGAATAGAAACATCATTCCTGACGCAGCCTGCGGCTTAAGTTAATGACATTGCATAAATGCTGGGAATTCTAACAATAACCCATACCAGAAATCAGCGAGAAAGAATTTTAGAGACAAAAGGTTATTACCTCATCAGTCACCGAAATTGTGTCAGTGCACAGTGCCGGAGATTATGCATCTTTCATAAGGACTATCGGAAAACGCCGGTACTTAGTGAGGTATTTTCGAACTTAGTACCGCTGCGTTTGACGCTAAGCGAAAGCGTGTCCTTATGAAAGATGCATAATCTCCGGCACGTCCGGCCA
>CAJTVK010000033.1:21360-35749 GCA_910579645.1 uncultured Lachnospiraceae bacterium
AACCCAAACACGTCCGGCCAACCCAAACACGTCCGGCCAACCCAAACACGTCCGGCCAACCCAAACACGTCCGGCAATCCGCTACACCCCCGGCACATCCGCTTTCCCGCAGTCACATCCTTTCCTGCCCGCCGAATAAAACTCCCGATACTGCGAAGGAGTCATCTTATATTTCTTCTTAAAAGCCCTCATAAAGTTCTCCGGATTTTCATACCCAAGCATCTTGCTGATCTGATTAACAGTCAGCCCGGAATTTTTCAACAACAGATCGGCATTCTGAAATCGGATTTGGTTCAGAAGCTGGGAAAAAGTACATCCAAACAGCTTTTTGATATAGCGGGAGCAGTAAGGAACGGTGTAGTGCAGATGCTCCGCCAGTTCCTCCAGCGTGATGGTGGAATATCGCTCCTGCAGGAAGGTAAGAATCTCGTGATCCACATTTTTCACGGGAGCGGATTCCATGGCAGCCTGCCAATTCCTGGAAAGCTTCACCAACAGCGTCATCAGCATTCCGGTTATAATACGGTCCGTAAAAATATCGGCAGAAAGCATTTCTTCAAACATATCAAGAATCCGATCCCTGATATCGTCATTCTGGCCTGTCCGGAAGAGAAGATACTGTTCGCTGTTCTTATTATAAATACTATCCAGCAGGAAATGGCTCAGCATGTCCTGCCCTTTCAGCAGCCCGGTGCAAATGTCGGTAAAGGCGGAGGGATGAACAAGTATTTTGATTGCCAGTCCGTCCGGGCAGCTGCTCTGGGAATGCCTGGCAAGAGGAGGAAGGATACAGAAATCACCTTCAGAAAATGTTTCGGCATTTTGATTGATATAGTGGACACTGGTGCCCGACAGGATATAAATAAGTTCGAAATAAGTATGGGTATGTACCGGTATTTCCATGCGGGGCTGTTTCAGCAGAACAATATTGTTATGTTCCGTGCCGGGAACAATCCCATAAGCATCCCGCATGATATTCAGTATATGGTTCCAGGTGAGCAAAGGAACGTTCCGTGAATCGCAGTCAACAGGCAGTTTCGTAAGAAGGGTAAAGAGATCGCCGGGATTTTTCTGGGGGGAGGTAATGTGTCTTAGATGCACATCCAAGTATTTTTCCCTGGCGGATTCCGTGCGGAGATATTTGTAAACATGCTCTCGGTCCATTGGCTTTCATATCCCTTCCGATTTGTATTTTCAGTCCGGTTTTAATTATACATAGGGGCGGAAAAAAGAGATAGTGAAAAATTCAGGAAATCCAAACCTGCTTAAGAAAGAAGTTAATTAATGACAGCAAAATTGGATAATTAAAACAACTGTAAAACGTTTGAGTTGCTGTTATAATAAGAAAAAAGCACGTTTAAGCGTGAAAAAAAGAGGAAAAAAGAAAGAGGAGAAGGAGGTAAAAGTATGGCCGGTAAAGGGGCAAAAAGAGTCGAAAAGAAGCAGCGGATTACATTGGAGCTGCTATGGAAGCAGCGATATCTGTTAATGATGTCACTGCCGTTTGTCATTTGGCTCGTGATTTTCAAGTATATTCCGCTGTGGGGGTGGACGATGGCATTTCAGGAGGTGAAGCCGGCTACCTTTGCTATACCGATCTGGGAAAGGCCGTTTGTCGGGTTTGCGAATTTCACGAAAGCATTTGAGGACAGATTGTTCCAGCAGACGATGATTAACACTATCGGCATCAGTATCCTGCAGATTGCGGTTGGCACGGTGGTAGCCATTGCTTTTGCAGTGCTGCTTAACGAGTTGGTATTTTCGGGGTTCAAGAAAGTGACCCAGACGGTTTCTTATCTGCCCCACTTTGTATCTTGGGTTATCATCGCCAGCATTGCAAAGAATATCTTTAATGACGGCGGTGTCATTGATTCCCTGGCAGGGACGAACCTGCACCTGATGAGTACAAATTCGCCTTTGATCTGGTTGGTTATTGTTCTTATTGAATGTTGGAAGGAGATGGGATGGAGCGCAATCATTTATCTTTCTTCCATGGCGGGCATTGACCCCGGGCTTTATGAAGCGGCGCAGATTGACGGGGCGAACCGTTTCCAGAAAATATGGCACATCACGCTGCCGGGCATCCGGCCCACGATTGTCGTCCTGCTGATTATGAGTATCGGCGGTGCGCTGAATGTAGGTATGGAAAGGCAGATGCTGCTGAGCAATGCGCTCGTGCAGGATCACACCATGGTACTTTCCTGGTTCTCTTATATGAGAGGTATTAAGAGCAGCGATTACGGTCTTGGTACCGCGCTTGGCGTGTTCCAGTCGGTGGTTGGCATAGTGCTTCTGCTGATTGCCAATAAGGTTGCCAGCATGGTCGGCGAAGACAAGTTGGTATAGAGTGAGGTGGCGAGATGAAAAATTTACATAAAACTTGGTTCGATTATTTTTTGGTGGTAGTTTTTGTTTTTATTCTGATAATAACTTTATATCCGTTTTTGAATGTGCTCGCAATTTCGCTGAACGATGCTACGGATACTTTGAAGAATATAAATTTTATTTTTCCGCGTAAATTCACTCTGACAAACTACAAATATGTATTTGAAGAAGGAGGGATTCTTCAGCCGCTGTTTATTTCCATCGCAAAGACGGTGCTGGGCACGCTGGCCGGAGTAATCTGCACGACCATGCTGGCATATACGTTAAGCCGCAGGGATTTTGTATTCCATAAGTTTTTCACGCTGCTTTTCGTTGTGACCATGTATGTGGGCGGTGGCCTGATTCCTGAGTATTTGCTGATTGTCCGTACGCTGCACCTTGGGAATAACTTCTTGGTATATATTATCCCCGGGCTGATTTGGGTATACAATATGATTCTTGTCCGTTCCTTTATCGACGGCCTGCCCGGTGCGCTGCAGGAAGCGGCTCAGCTGGACGGCGCCAATGATTTCCAGATATGGTACAAAGTAATTATGCCGCTTTGTACGCCGGTTATTGCGACCATAGCTTTGTATTATGCGGTAGGTCAGTGGAACTCCTTTATGGATACCTATTTGTATGCGAAAAAGCTGCCTACGCTGCAGTATAAACTGTATGAGATTATGTCTCAGGCTACCATGCAGCTGGATACACATGCGACCTCAAACGCAACACAGGCCGTTACGCCTATGGCAATCCGTATGGCCGTGACAGTAGTGGCTACGGTTCCGATTATTATCGTATATCCTTTCGTACAGAAGTATTTTGTAGGAGGCATGACATTAGGTTCCGTGAAAGACTGAGTAAGGGAGGCTCTTCGGAACGGGGTGCCAGAAGCCTGTCTCCGGGAGGGGAATACCGTTTTATTATGTGAGAGTTATAAAATAAAAATATTAAGGAGGATTTAAAAATGAAGAAGAGAATTTTGGCTATGCTGATGGCCGGAGCGATGATTACCGGAATGTTGGCCGGCTGCGGCGGCGGTTCCGATGCCACATCCACGGATGGCGGCAGTGCATCGGCGGACGGAAGCACCGGGGCAGAAGGCGGCTCCGAAGAAGGGGATATGTCCCCGATTACGTTTGAGTACTACAATGCAGACGGCAAGAACGGCAACTGGAGTGAGACGGCGGTAGGCGCTGCCATTACGGAAGCTACCGGCGTGACGCTGGAAATTACATATCCGGTATCCAGTACCGGTGATGCCAGCGAAGATGTGGCACTGATGATTGCAAATGATGAATATCCGGATATGATTTATTCAAAGGCATCCGTAACAAACCTGTACGAAGCAGGTGCTTTGATTGATATGAGGGATCTGATTGAGCAGTACGGACCCAATATCAAAAAGATGTACGGCGACGAATATGAGAAGCTGAAATGGGGAGCGGAGGACGACGGCATTTATCAGCTGTCTTATATGGGCGTACGCGGTACGCTGTTCAGCACAGGAGGAACCTGCCAGATTCAGTATGCGGTATTGGCAGAGAACAATTGGGAGTATCCTACCACATTGGAAGAATACGAAGCAATGATTAAGAAGTACTTGGAAGCGCATCCCACTACGGAAGACGGCTTGGAGACAATCGGTATTTCCATGAGTGCTTCTGACTGGCACTGGATGATTACTTTAGGAAATCCGGCCGGATTTATCGCGGATGCAGCGCCGGATAACGGACAGTGGCTGATTGACGAAAACTATAACTGCACATATAAACATACAAGCGATGACGAGAAAGAGTATTTCAGATGGCTGAGCCGTATGTATGACGAAGGCATTCTGGATCAGAACTTCGCAACACAGACAGACGATGACTATATCGCAAAGCTTTCCAGCGGCCGTGTAGTAGCCATTACGGATGCTAACTGGCATTACATGCAGGCAGAAGCCGCTCTGAAGGCAGAAGGTAAGATGGATAAAACTTACTGCGGACTTCCGGTTGTAATGGATCCCAGCAAAAAGGCTCCTACATTGATGTATCAGGGCTTACAGGTTGGATACGGCTTAGGCATTACAAAGAGTTGTGAAGATCCGGTACGTGCCATTAAGTTCTTGGATTACCTTTGTTCGGAAGAAGGGGCAATCCTTTACAGATGGGGTATTGAAGGAACGCATTACTTTGTAGATGAGAACGGAAAGCGTTATCGTACAGAGGAGGAAATTACGAAGTCCAAGACAGACCCTGACTATGGCAAGACGACAGGTATCGGCAATTATGTAGGATTCCCGATTTATGGCGATGGTGTGCTGGATTCCAACGGTGATTACATGACTCCTACCAGCAAAGAGTCTGTAATGTCGGAATACAATGAGATAGAAAAAGAAGCTTGTCAGGCATGGGGCGCGGAGTTATTGATTGATATCTTCCCTCAGCCCGATGAATTTGAAACGCCGGTTTATTCCCCGCTGTGGGCTTATGCAATTCCTCAGGAACTCAGCAACAATGTATCTATCTTGGATGAGATTGCATTCCCCAGCTTGGTTAAATGCGTAACGGAACCGGAATCTTCCTTTGATGCAAACTGGGATGCCATGATAGCGGAACTGAAGGCAAACGGCTTGGATGAGACAAATGCGATGATGACAGAATTCCTGGCAACGAAGGTTCAGTAAAGGCGGAACGTAAGGAAGTAAAGAAATAAAGCGGTTTATTTGCTTCATTTTATAGAAACAGAAAAGGTATCGGAAAGAAAATATCTTTCCGATACCTTTTGCATGTCACGGAAATCAATTTGGGGTTTTCTGCCTGCGGGGATGCCGTCAATGCAGTTTATCCGGGCAGCTTTCCCGGGGAATATAGGTGACGGGAACCACCGTGGAGGTGACTTCATAATCAAAGGCATGAAGCTGATGGCTCATCAGCCGGGTACATTCGGCGGCTACTTTTTCCAAGGGCAGGTGTACCGTGGAAAGGGAAGGATAGCTGATTTCGCTGATTCCCAAAGCGGAATCGCCGATGGCAATAAATTCTTTGCTTCCGGGGAAGCAGATGTTTTTTTCCGTGAATGCCCGCAGGGCGCCTAAAGCCAGTTCCTCCCGCATGTATAAGATGCAGTCTGCGGCGGGATATTCTTCCAACAGCCGGAGAGTTGTCTCATAACCGCCTTTCGCGCAGGGCTCCGAACAGTAAATAAGGGGCTCTGCCATATTCCGGGACAGGCAGGTATAGGCAAACAGGTTCTGCCGTATGTTCATGCCGTTGAACGTAGGAAGAGTAGTGATGACTGCCGGTTTCTTCTTGCCGTGGGAGGCAAAGACTTCTGCCGGTATCGTGCCGATGGAACGGTCGTCCATGACTACGCTGGAATATTTCTTGGAATAGCGGTTATACAGGATAACCGGCCGTTGGAAGCTGTTGCTTTCCAGAAATTCCAGGTCGTTTTCCGCCGCATTGCAGACAATGATTCCGTGGCAGCTGAGGATAAGTTCATTTTTCAGGGCAAGCTGAAGGGAACCGGCTCTGTAAGGTTGGAGCAATACTTCAAAAGGAAGCTTTTCTTCTTCGATGGTGGCTTCAATGCTGCGGAAAAAACGCAGCATTGTCTGCGCCCTTGAGTCAGCGACCCAGAATATAATAATCCGATAGGAAAATTGGCCGGTGGCCTTTTTCAGGCTGACGGCCTGCAGGTTCGGAAGATAGCCCATGCGTTTTGCAATCTGCAGTACCCGCTGTTCCGTTTGGGCGGAAATTTTCCTTTCTTTGGATTTGTTGTTTAGTATGAGGGAAACGGTAGTAGGAGAAACATTTGCCTCCCGGGCGATTTCTTTTATTGTGACCATATGGATGCTCCTGCAAGTAAGTGGTATGGGTCATGGAGGGAACGTTCCCTAAACAGGGATATTACAATACACTGTATTGATTATGAAAATCAGGAATTGTATTCTGAGATTCCATAATTTAACGATTGAGTTTACGGAACATTATAACTATACAATTTTATGCTACAATGAAACAGGCGGTTGGTCAAGAGAATATGGGAAAGAAACGGAAAGATACCCGGTTTATTGCGTAAAAAGATATCTTCGGACAGTATATAGGTTAAGTGACAAGATTGACAAAAGATAGAGGGGACGGTATCATAAACACAGAACTAAAACGTTAAACCTTTTTCCGGAAGGGCGAATTTCCGGAAAAAAGCAAGGAGGCTGCAATGGGAAAAGTAAAGATTGGAGGCGGGCAGGGCTTCTGGGGAGACAGCAATGACGCCGCTGTCCATATGGTCCGGCATAGCGACATCAATTATATGGCCTGCGATTATCTGGCCGAATTGACAATGTCCATTATGGCGCGGCAAAAACTGAAGAACCCGAAAGCCGGGTATGCCAGGGATTTTATCGGCATGATGAAGGAATGCGGAAAGGAAGCCTATGAGAAGAATATCCGGGTGCTGACCAATGCGGGAGGCATGAACATTGAAGGGCTGGTAGAAGCACTGGCGGCTCAGGCTTCGGAACAGGGGCTGGCAGGGATGAAAATCGGCTATGTGACCGGAGATGAGATTTCCGCTCGGATTCCGCAGCTGCTAAAGGAGGGCGTGACCTTTGACAACATGGACGATGCGGGTGATTTCGGGGAAATCAAGGACAAAGTCTTCAATGCCAATGTCTATTTCGGCCATGAGCCTACGCTGGATTGCTTAAGGCAGGGAGCGGATATGGTAATTACCGGGCGTTCCACGGATTCTGCGCTGTTTCTTGCGCCTTGCATGCATGAACTGGGCTGGGCAGCGGATGATTGGGATAATCTGGCTAGGGGGATTATGGCAGGGCATTTGCTGGAATGCGGCGGTCAGGGTGCCGGGGGCAATTTTGACTATGGGTGGAGAGATGTGCCAAGAATGGATGAACTGGGATTCCCCATAGCGGAAGTGGGGGATAATGAGTTTGTCATTACGAAAGCCCCGGACTGCGGCGGCATAATCTGTGAGCAATCCTGCAAAGAACAGTTTCTCTATGAAGTGCACGATCCTGCCTGCTATCTTACCCCTGACGTGACGGTGGACATCAGTCAGGCTACCTTGACACAGGCCGGAGAAAACCGTGTGCGGGTAGGAAATATTCGAGGCAGGGAGAAACCCGAGATGCTGAAGCTTTCCCTTGGTTACCATGCAGGCTATAAAGTAGCCGGGATGCTGAGTTTTGCTTGGCCGGATGCCTATGAGAAGGCACAGTATGCTGCGGATATCATACGGAAGAAACTGAAACGCAGGAATCTGGCGGCAGAGGAAATCCGGGTGGATTATATCGGTGTCAATGCATTGCATCTTGGGGTGGCGGAGACAGATCCGGAGAAGCTGAAGGATCTGAATGAAGTGGTGCTGCGCATTGCCATCCGCACGCTGACCAAGGAAGAGGCTTATAAACTGGTTCCCGAGATTGCGCCGCTGCAGCTTAACGGACCTCCGGGTGCAAGCTTCTTCGGCGGCAGGGCAAAGGTGCAGGAAGTACTGGGGCTGTGGCCATGTCTGATACCGAGGGATGCCGTAAAGCTGGAAAGCCACATTTTGACGGTGAAGTGAGGAGGGGTGGAAAAAAATGCGAATATATCTGAATCAGATTGCTCATGGCAGGTCCGGGGACAAAGGGGATACCAGCAATGTATGTGTTTTTGCCAGGAAACCTGAGTATTATGGCATCATAGCCCGGGAAGTGACCGTAGAACGTGTCAGGGAGCATTTCGGCGATATGGTGCAGGGGGAAATCATACGCTATGACGTGCCTACCCTGCAGGGCTTTAATTTCGTCCTGAAGCATGCACTGGGAGGCGGCGCGACTCATTCACTGCGGCTTGACAGTCTCGGAAAGTCCATGGGAAGTGCTTTTCTGCGGATGCAGATAGAAGTGTCGGAAGAGGAAATAAAGCTATAAGGAATAAAATAATACAGTAAAATAAGATAATAAAAGGAGTTAATAAAATAAGGTAATAAAAGGACGGGGGGAGGGCTGAAAATGGCAGGGCATGCCGCATTGGAGAATTTGGTGGTACTGGATTTGTGCCGGGTGATTGCCGGACCTTTCTGCGGGGCAATGCTGGCAGATTTGGGAGCCACCGTAATAAAAATCGAGATGCCGGGAAAAGGGGATGATGCACGGGCCTATGCTCCACATATCAATGGGGAAAGCTTGTACTATTCCAATCTGAACCGCAATAAATACGGAATAACGTTGGATATGAAGCAGGAAGCGGGCAAGGAAGTGCTGCGTGAACTGGTCAGGAAAGCGGATATTCTGATTGAGAATTTCAGGCCGGGCGTAATGGACAGGATGGGACTTGGCTATGAGGAACTGAAGGAGGTTAACCCTAGGCTGATTTACGGGGCGGTCAGCGGCTTTGGCAGTTATGGCCGTTACCATACCAGGCCGGGATATGATATTATCGCCCAGGCAATGGGCGGGCTGATGAGCATCACCGGTCAGGCAGGGAACCCGCCTACCCGCTCCGGGAATGCCATGGGGGATATTCTGGGCGGGCTGAATCTGTCCATCGGTGTTTTGGCGGCCGTGAATGCCCGGAACCTGACAGGGGAAGGGCAGAGGGTGGACATATCCCTGACGGACTGCGTAGTGGCCAGTCTGGAGCAGGCAGTGCAGCGTTATTCCGTATCGGGAAAAGTGCCGGAGCGCAGAGGAAACTCCTATGAGGCCATTGCCCCCTATGATACTTACCGGGCCAAGGACGGTTATGTGGTAATCGGCTGCGGCAACCAGAAACTGTATGAGCATTTCTGCAGGAATATTATGGGAAAACCGGAACTGATTGACGACGAACGTTTCCTGACGGTGCCTTTGAGGGTGGAAAATAATTTAATCCTGAAGGAGTATTTTGAGGAATGGACGGGAACCAGGTCAGTGGAAGAAGTGACGGAGATTTTGCTGAATGAGGGGATTCCGGCGGGACCTATTTATGATTTGGCGGATATTTTCCGTGACGAGCATATTGTAAAGGACAGGGAGATGCTGATACATACGACGCATCCGGTCATGGGGGAGATTGTGCTGAATGGGAATCCGGTGAAGCTGATGGGGACAAAGGTCGAGGTGGACAGGAAACCGTCACCCACGCTGGGGGAAGACAACCACAAGATTTTAACGGAATTTTTGGGGATGTCGGAAGAGAAGTATGGGGAATTGGCGGATTTGAAAGTGATTTGAGAGGACAGGGAGAATGCCGCCGTGCAGGATATGGGGCAAATGCCTTGGTATTGGCGGACGCATGTGATATTATATTATTTGGAACAATTGATTAAGGCCATTGTGAGGAAAGCAGTAGTCAGACAGTGAGTTGTTTTTTATAAATAGTTTGGGAAGAAATTAAATTATGAATAAAAATGGAGGTAGAAGAATGGAGAAAAAGTTTGTTTATGACAAAGAGACTGCCGTTGTGGAAACAAGCAGGGGAAAGGTTCGGGGTTATATGTATGATGATATGTACATATTTAAAGGAATCCCTTATGCAAAAGCGAAGAGATTTCATGCTCCCGAGCCGGCAGACCCGTGGGAGGATGTGTTCCAGGCCATCAGTTACGGGTATGTGTGTCCGCTCTTAGACCAGCCTATGCCGGGGCCGGGGGAATTGATGGTGCCTCATCGTTATTGGGCAATGGGGGAAGACTGCCTGAATCTGAATATTTGGTCCCCGGGTCTGGACGGGGAGAAGCGTCCGGTCATGGTTTGGCTTCACGGAGGCGGTTTCTTTGCCGGTTCGTCCATAGAGCAGATTGCTTATGAGGGAGAAAACATGTGTAAGCTGGGGCAGGTAGTAGTTGTGTCCGTAAATCATAGGCTGAATGTGCTTGGTTATTGTGATTTGTCTCCGTTCGGGGAGGAGTATGCAAATTCAGGGAATGCCGGTACGGATGATTTGGTGGCGGCTTTGCAGTGGCTGCATGACAATGTGGAGAAGTTCGGCGGCGATCCGGAAAATGTGATTGTTTTCGGACAGTCAGGCGGCGGTGCGAAAGTGACTACTTTGCTGCAGACACCGGCAGCAGACGGGCTGTTTGCGAAGGGCATAAATATGAGCGGAGTTATCGGCCCTACGCTCGGGGACAGCAAGGGCAACGGGGAGAAACTGGTACATGCGCTTATGGAAGAACTTCACCTTGACGATGTGAAAGGATTGGAAACGGTGCCTTTTGATGCATTGGCTGCGGCTTACAATAAAGTAAAGCCCGATTTGGAAAAAGCCGGGGAATATGTGGGCGGTACGCCGATTCCGAATGCTTTCTACAAGGGCGATCCTAATGTGCATGGGTTCCGCAAGGAAACGGAGCATGTGCCGCTGATGGTGGGCAGTGTGTTTGGGGAGTTCGGTTCTTTTGCGCCTACGCCCTATGACCGTACCAAGATGACTGTGGAAGACGGCATACGGTATGTAGAGGAAGAGGTTGGCAAAGAGGAATCAAAAGAGCTGATTGAATTGTTCCGGAAGGCTTATCCGGAGAGGAACCCGGTAGACATTATGACAATGGACTTTATTTTCCGTACGCCGGAGATTCCGTATATTCAGGCCAGAAGTAAATGCAGCGGCGGCACATGGGCTTATTTGTTCAATCTGGACATGAATTTCGACGGTGGCCGGACACCATGGCATTGTGCGGATATTCCTTATTTCTTCCACAATACGGAATTGGCGGCCTACACGCAGGAAGCGGGGGTTACGGAGCGTGTGGAGAAGCTGATTTTCGATTCGGTGATGGCATTTGCGAAGACCGGAAATCCGCAGAACCCGGAAGTACCTGAATGGCCGGCATGCACACCGGAAAAAGAGTATACCTTGGTAATTGGCAAGGAGACTGCGGTACGCGAGAATTTCGATCATGAACTGATTCCTGTTCTTGGGAAATGCATGGGACCGGTATATGCAAGGAACATGGAAAAGAGGATGAAAGACGTACAGCACTAAGCAATACAATGAGGGATGGGGAAATAGTTTTAATTTAAATAAAAAACAGCATCTGCCCATGAAAGTGCCCAGAGAAAATACTGGCTGCGAAGCAGACAGAATTTTCTCTGTAGGCTGTCGGTACTTGAATGGGCAGATGCGGGACTGGAATAAAAAAAACAGCATCTGCCCATGAAAGTGCCCAGAGAAAATACTGGCTGCGAAGCAGACAGAATTTTCTCTGTGGGTTGTCGGTACTTGAATGGGCAGATGCGGGACTGGAATAGGAGAGAAATATGGCTAAATTTTTTGCATCTACAAGTGCGGAGATCAGTGAACGGGAGAAAAGAAATATGGAGCGTTCCAGGAAGGTGGCCACCCAAGGGATGGTGCTGTTGGAGAACAACGGCGTGCTTCCTCTTGCGCCGGAAGGGAAGATTGCATTATTCGGCAACGGCGGCAGGCGGACCGTGAAGGGCGGCACAGGTTCCGGGGATGTGAACAGCAGGTCTGTAGTGAACGTGGAGCAGGGGCTGGAGGATGCAGGCTTCGAAATAACGACGAAAGAATGGCTGGACAGTTACGATAAAATGGTGGATGAAGCTAAGGAAGCCTATGGGAAAGCGATGAAAAAGGCAGTGGAAGAAGACGGGGTTGTGCCTATCTGCTTCATTTTCGAAACTCCTTTCAAAGAACCCGCCATTCCGTCGGTAAAGGAGGCATGCGAAAAGGCAGCTGCGGATACCGCTCTTTTCGTACTGTCACGGAATTCCGGGGAAGGAAAGGACAGAAGGCCGGTGGCCGGGGAATATGATCTTTTCGAGGAAGAGAAGGATGCTCTCCGGACACTGCGGGAGCATTTCCGTAAGGTCATTGTCATACTGAATGTGGGAAGTGTAATTGATACGGAATTCTTACGCAAAGAGGCAGGGGCGGATGCTATCCTGCTGATGAGTCAGGCAGGCAATATCGGCGGTTATGCACTGGCAGACGTGCTGACAGGGAAGGAAACGCCCAGCGGCAAGCTGACCACAACTTGGGCAGAACACTATGAGGACTATCCCTGTGCGGGGAAATTCAGCCATATGAACGGCGATGTGGACGATGAATATTATGAGGAAGGGATATTTGTCGGATACCGCTATTTTGACACCTTTAACGTTGCTCCTGCATATCCGTTCGGGTATGGCCGTTCCTATACCGATTTCCGCATGGAAACCGAGAGCGTACAGGCAGACGGCGAGACGGTGACGCTGAAAGTGAAGGTAGCCAATATTGGGGACCAGTATGCGGGAAAAGAAGTCGTGCAGGTATATTATTCCGCGCCGGAAGGGAAACTGGAGAAACCATATCAGGAATTGGCTGCTTACGGGAAGACGAAGACTCTGGCACCGGGGGAGGAAGAAATTCTGGAATTATCTTTCTCCGTAAGGCAGATGGCTTCTTATGATGAGGAAAGAGCTTCCTGGGTATTGGAAAAAGGTGATTATGTGCTCCGTGTGGGCAATAGTTCACGGAATACTGCGGTTGCGGCTGTCCTTGAATTGGATGGGGAAGCGGTGACGGAGAAGCTTTCCAACCGTTTTGCCTTGGACTGCGGGTTGGAGCAGCTGTCGGCAAAGGGGAAAGTACCCTATGGGTATAAAGAAGAACAGGCACAGAAAGAGGCGGCTCCAAGGATTTCCGTGAAGACCGAGGGCATGACATGCCGGGAAGTGACCTATCAGAGTGAGAACCCTGTTTTGGAAAAGACGGAGGGGGATAAAATCACAATGGATGAGGTGCGGGCAGGACGGGCCACATTGGATCAGCTGGTGGGTCAGCTGACCGTGGAAGAGATGGCGGAACTGTGCGTAGGTACAGCCAGAGGCGGCGAGGGCGGCAATTCCGTTATCGGCGCGGCATCGGCAGCCTGTCCGGGAGCAGCCGGAGACACTACTTCCAGGATGATTGAGGACCGCAATATCAGGAATATGATTTTGGCAGATGGCCCTGCAGGGCTTCGGCTTTCCAGACATTTTTCCGCAGATAAGGACGGGAACCTGATTCCGGGGACGGAGGACTCTTCCCTTGCCGAAATGGATTTCCTGTCAGGAAATCGTGCAAAACAGGAATTGCCGGAAGGCGCGGTAACTTATTATCAATATTGTACGGCAATCCCGATTGCCACATTATTGGCACAGACATGGGATTTGAAAGCCATAGAGGAAGCCGGCGATATCGTGGGCGAAGAGATGGAGGAACTGGGTGTGACGCTTTGGCTGGCTCCGGGCATGAATATCCACAGGAATCCTCTGTGCGGGCGGAATTTCGAGTATTATTCGGAAGATCCGTTGGTTGCCGGACGTTGTGCCGCAGCGGATACTTTCGGGGTGCAGAAGCACAAAGGTGTGGGCACTACCATTAAGCATTTCGCTTTCAACAATCAGGAGGATAACCGGATGCATGTGAATGCCCATATTGCTGAGCGGGCAATCCGTGAAATTTACCTGAAATGTTTTGAGATTGCAGTGAAGACTTCACAGCCTATGTCCATCATGACTTCCTACAACTTGATTAACGGTATCCATACGGCCAACAGCTATGACCTGCTGACAGCCATTGCCAGGGAAGAGTGGGGCTTCCGGGGAATTGTCATGACCGATTGGGGAACCACGGGCAGCATAGAACTGAATCCCAACATGAAGTACAAATACGGCTGTTCCAGTGCGGCCGGCTGTGTCAAGGCAGGGAATGACCTGACCATGCCGGGCAGTCAGGCGGATGTGGATGAAATCGTTAAGTCCGTAGGAGCGGCTGAGGGAGAAGTGAAATGCCCGATTACTCTGGGTGATTTGCAGGCATGTGCGAAGAGAATGCTGAATATCATTGCACAGAGTTCCGTTTACGACGGGGCAGAAGCTTACCATAAGTGTTAAGGTGTGTCTGAGAAGTATATTTTCATAAAGCATTGGCCGGACGGCGCAGCTTTCGCTGCGCCGTCGTTACAGTTCAGCCTGAATGCCGTGTTGAGAGGCGGACGCACGAGAGGGATTTTTTTGCGGGACGGCGGCAGCGGGAGCGCCTGTCCCGGTTTTCCG
>CAJTVK010000034.1 GCA_910579645.1 uncultured Lachnospiraceae bacterium
CACTAAAAAAACTCACGCACGGGCGTCCGCCTCCCAACACAACATTCAGGCTGAACTGTTACGACTTTTATGATATTTTTATATTATGGGATGACAATGGCATGAAAAAATATTAAAATAAATATAAAGCCGACAAAACGGCAGCACAAAACGAAAATCAAATGGGGTAGATTATAATGGGAAAAGCTGGGGAAATTCGCATGACATACTCCGGACTGCTGTTAAAGGACGGGGAGAAAATGGTAAGGGTCTGCTTTGAACGCGGAAAAACCGATTATGCGGAGGGAATCGTCCCAAGAGGAACGATTGTCAAGGCCGAGGGTTTTACGGCGGAGGAGGTAGAGCAGCTTACCGTTTATATCCAAGATAACGCCACTGACATTATTAACAGAGCAAAAAATGTTAACTTTCTGAATAAATGGTTAGGCCGTGACTGAACAAGGAATATAAGAGTCTCTGTACTAATAAAATAGGGATAAGAGAACCGCAAGGGGGACACTGCCATTCTTAACGTGTTGTCTAATATTTCGAATATCATTATCCCTGTTGTTATTTTTTATGTTGTGGCTTACGGGCTGATTCATAAACGGAATGTATATGAAGATTTTATAAAGGGAGCAAAGGACGGCTTTCAGACGGTAATACAGATTATGCCTACGCTGGTAGGGCTGATGGTAGCCGTAGGAGTGCTGCGGTCGTCCGGTTTTCTGACATTTGTAGGAAATCTTTTCCGTGGAGTGACAGACAGGATTGGCTTTCCTTCTCAACTGATGCCGTTGGTACTTGTTAAAATGTTTTCTTCTTCTGCGGCCACAGGCCTGGTGCTGGATATTTTTAAGACGTACGGGACGGACTCTTATATCGGGCTGATTACTTCTATTATGATGAGCTGCACGGAGACAATTTTCTATACTATGAGCGTGTATTTTCTGGCTGCTAAAGTAACGAAGACAAGGTATACCCTGAAAGGGGCATTGGCAGCAACCGTTGCCGGTATTGCGGCCAGCGTATTCTTGGCAATGCGGCTTGCGGGCTGAAGCAATGTCATTAAGGGAAGCCGCAGGCTGAACTGTTGCGTGAATCATAACAAAAACAGGAATAGTAGTTGCGGGTTGGAAAAAATAAGGGTATTATTAGGGATAGCATCCGCAGCCTGAGCAGGCGGCGGGCATATAACGGAATAATGGGAGGAATGAGCAGAAGTATGAAAGAAGAAATCAGATGGCTGGATGATCCGGAGGTATTTCGTGTGGGCAAGCTTCCGGCTCACAGTGACCATACTTTTTTCAGGAGCATGGAGGAAATGGAAAGCGGGCAGAATTCCCTTCGGCAGTCTCTGGACGGGGTATGGAAGTTCCGATACAGCAGCAGTGCGGCAGAACGCCCCGCTGATTTTTACAGGGAGGAGTATGATATATCCGGATTCGGTGAGATTGCGGTACCCTGCCATATTGAAATGGCCGGTTATGATAAGATTCATTACATCAATACGATGTATCCGTGGGAAGGACATGCGTACCGCAGGCCGGCATATGCTTTGGACGGGAAGTCGGGATGGGAAGGCATGTTCAGCAAAGCGGACTATAATCCGGTGGGTTCCTATTTAAAGGAATTTGACTTGGGGGAAGGGTTGGCAGGCAAAAGAGTTTTCATCCGCTTCGAGGGAGTGGAACAGGCTATGTATGTGTGGCTTAACGGCAGCTTTGTGGGATATTCGGAGGACAGCTTCGTACCTGCGGAGTTTGAGCTTACGCCTTTTCTGAAGAAAGAGGGAAACCGCCTGGCGGTGGAAGTGCATAAAAGGAGTACGGCCGCTTTTCTGGAGGATCAGGATTTCTTCCGCTTTTTCGGAATATTTCGGAGCGTATCGCTGTTCGGCAGGCCGGAAATGCATGTGGAGGATTTATGGGCTAAGCCTGCATTGCAGGAGGACGGCACAGGCAGCTTCGGCATGGAACTGAAGCTTTCGGTGAAGAAGGACTGCGGCGGCAGGGCGGAAATTGTGCTGTCGGATAAGGAGGGCAGGATATGTCTGGAGGAGTCATTGGCAGTGAAGGAGAGTGGGGAGGTGACCGGGGAAGAAGGCGGCTGGCAGCAGGTGAGGTGTGCATTGCCTGTCCGGGGACTTGGGAAAGTCCATGCCTGGAGTCATGAAACCCCGTATCGGTACCGTCTGCTTATAAAGCTTTATAAAGAATCCGGGGAACTGGCAGAGACGGTGCCTTACGATATCGGTTTCCGGAGAATCGAAATAAAAAATAAAATAATTTATCTGAACGGGAAGCGTTTGGTGATTAACGGTGTGAACCGCCATGAGTGGAGTGCCGGAGGAGGAAGGTGCATAGGCAGGAAAGAAATGGAAAAGGATATGGCGTGTTTTCTGGCAAACAATATCAATGCAGTGAGGACCTGCCATTATCCGGATCAGATTCCTTGGTATGGCATGTGTGATGAAAACGGTATCTATATGATGGCGGAAACCAATCTGGAGTCTCATGGCTCATGGCAGAAGCTAGGGAGGATAGAGCCTTCTTGGAATGTTCCCGGCAGCCTGCCGCAGTGGAAGGGAGCCGTGATGGACAGGGCCGAGAGTAATTTCGAATGGTTTAAGAACCATGTTTCGATACTTTTCTGGTCCTTGGGGAATGAATCCTATGCAGGCGACAATGTGGAATGCATGAACCGATATTTTAAGGAAAAACAAGACGGAAGGCTGGTGCATTATGAGGGAGTGGTTAACAACAGGGCGTATGAAAAGACGGTTTCCGATGTGGAAAGCCGTATGTATGCCACTCCGCAGGACATCCGGGATTATCTGGATAATGAGCCGGACAAGCCGTTTATCTTATGTGAGTATATGCATGACATGGGAAATTCCCTGGGCGGCATGGACTCTTATATGAAACTGTTGGAGGAATATGAGATGTATCAGGGCGGCTTTATCTGGGATTTTATTGATCAGGCGCTCTGGGCAGAGGATGAGGTTACGGGAAAGAGAGTATTGCGGTACGGAGGGGATTTTGACGACAGGCCTTCGGATTATGAATTCTCGGGAAACGGTATTGTGTTTGCGGACAGGACGGAGAAGCCGGCGATGCAGGAAGTGAGGTTTTATTATGGAAAATATCGTTAAGGCGGGTGTGCCGGAATTGGATGTGATATATGGTGACGTGACTCTTGGAGTGAAAGGAAACGCGGACGGAAAGGAATTCCATTATATTTTCTCCTATGATGCAGGAGGGCCGGTATCTTTCTGCATAGAGGGAAAGGAATGGCTGTATCGGGCACCTAGGCCTGTTTTCTGGCGTGCCGTGACGGATAACGACAGAGGGTGCAGATTTCCGCTGAAAAGCGGGATGTGGCTGGCTGCCGATATGTTTATCCGCTGCAAAGGCATTGCCGTGGCGGTGGACGGAAAAGAGATTCCGCTGCCGTGCGCTCCGGTAAACAATGCATATACGGCGGAAGAAAAAGCGGAAAACATACAAGTTACTTATATTTATGAAACGGTCACGGTTCCTTCCACGAAAGTTTCCGTGTCATATCAGGTGGACGGATCCGGCACGGTACAGGTGGATGCCCATTATTTCGGAAAGCAGGGTCTGCCGGAACTGCCGGTATTCGGCATGAGATTTATTATGCCTACCTGCGCGGAGCGGTTTGTATATCAGGGATTATCAGGGGAAACTTATCCTGACCGGAAAGCAGGAGGCGCGGAGGGGGTATATGAAGTGGAAGGGCTTCCTGTCACTCCCTATCTTGTGCCGCAGGACTGCGGAATGCATATGGACAGTGACTGGGTGGAAGTCTGGCGGGAAACCGGCTTGGATAACAGCCGGAAGGAAAAGAAGAAGGGCATGGTTCGGTTTGAGATGGATAAGCTGGCATTTTCCTGCTTGCCGTATACCGCATCGGAACTGGAAAATGCCACCCATCAGGAAGAACTGCCGCCTGCCCGCAGGACAGTGGTGTGCATTTACGGCGCTGTCAGGGGCGTGGGTGGAATTAACAGTTGGGGAGCGGATGTGGAACCGGATTATCATGTGGACGGGGAAAAAGATATTGTCTGTTCTTTCCGAATGACGATATAGCAGGGGGAACACGGAAGGATTGACCCAAGGAAATAGGGAGACGGAATGCGGAAAAGAACAGATAAACCGTGGAAGCCGGAGAGCGGGAAAGGACGGGCAAATCGGGGAGTCCGGAGAGTTGGAAAGGACAGGCAATCCGGAAAGGACAGGCAATCCGGAAAGGACAGGCAATCCGGAAAGGACAGGCTTGCCGAAAAGGTCAGGTTTGCCGAAAAAGTTAGGAAAGCAAAAAGAACAGATAGTCAGAAAGGACAGAGAGGATATGGCGAAGACAGCTACGGAATTGCAGACATTGCTGAGGAATATAGACCACAGGGGATATCCTGCATATAAAGATACGAAAGGAGCTTACAGCTTTGGGCGTTATATATTGTCCATTGACCATGTGCAGGGAGATCCGTTTGCATCCCCTTCGAAAGTAAGCATACACATAGCAGGCAAAGAGGCCGGTTTCCCGGCGGAATACTACGGCAGAAAGGAAAGGCGCATTGCCCTGCAGGATTATTTGCTGCGTCTGTTCCGCAGGGAAGTGGACAAGTATAATTTTAAGGCAAAGGGATCCGGAAAAAGCGGGCTTATGTCTGCAAGCCGTCCCGGACAGGAAGTGCTGGAAAGGACGGCTTGTGAAATGGATGCGGCCACCGGGGACTTGATAGTGCGCCTGGAAGTGGGTTTTCCGGCCAACGGAAGGACAATATGCTCTTCCGAACTGATTAAGATTTTATTTGATTTTCTTCCCAAGTGTGTTCAGGATGTGCTTTATTATAAAAGACTGAACGGCAGGGATGTTGAGGAGACGATGTTTCTGGCGGACGACAGGAAATATATCAGGGATGCCTTGGACGGGCTGGGGCTGGTGGCATTTGTTGCAAACGGTTCGGTGCTTCCGAGAGAATCCGGTGTTTCGGATAAGCCGATGAAGGACAGCGTGACTTTTATTTCCCCACAGTCTATGGAAGTGGAGATGCAGCTTCCTCATAAAGGAACGGTGAAAGGCATGGGAATCCGTAAAGGGATTACCTTGATTGTAGGAGGCGGATATCACGGCAAATCCACCTTGCTGAAAGCATTGGAACTGGGGGTATATGACCATATAGCGGGAGACGGCAGGGAGTATGTGATAACTGCGCCGGATGCGGTGAAGATCCGGGCAGAAGACGGCAGGTGCGTGAAAAAAGACGATATCTCTATGTTTGTGAATAATCTTCCCAACGGAAAGCAGACGGGCAGTTTTTATACGGAGGATGCCAGCGGAAGCACTTCTCAGGCGGCAAATGTAATTGAAGCCATGGAGAGCGGCTCTTCTCTTCTCCTGATAGACGAGGATACCTGCGCAACTAATTTTATGGTAAGGGACGAACTGATGCAGCGGGTGGTGCATAGGGATAAGGAACCGATTACGCCTTTTATCGAAAGGGCGAGGTATTTATACGAGAAAAGAGGTATTTCCTGCGTGATTGTGGCAGGCAGTTCGGGGGCTTATTTTCATATCGCGGATCAGATTGTGCAGATGGATAATTATGTGCCGCAGGAAATTACGGCGTTGGCAAAGGAAGAAGCGGCGAAATATCCGGTACTGCTCCTGCCTGACCAGGAGCCGGCAGGTCCGGACTACCGCCGGGCTCCGGGAATGTCCTCAGGAGGGAATCGCAGCGGCGGTGCGGTACAGCGGGGCGGATATCGCGGGCGGGGAGGAAACGACCGGGGCGGCGACCATGGCTCTGACCGTGTGAAGATAAAAGGTATGGGAAAAGAGGCAGTGAGCCTGAACAAAGAAACCGTGGATTTGCGCTATGTGGAGCAGATTGCGGACAGCGAACAGGTCATGACGCTCGGCTACCTGCTTGCATATGCGGAAAATAATTTGTTTAACGGCAGGGATACCTTACAGAAGGTGGTAAATAATCTGACGGATATGATTGAAAAGAAAGGGCTTGCCAGTGTAGTGCCGGGCAGTTATCTGCCGTCAGGGTTGGCTCTTCCGAGGCGGCAGGAAATATTTGCCTGCTTTAACCGGTACCGTAATCTGAAACTTTAGAGCGTATTTGATTGTCTGTGACAGCCGGAGCGGCTTTCTCGTTTCCTTTTGGAGGAAACGGGAAAGCCGCTAAGAAATTGCCTGCGGAATTAAAACTCCTGTTTCCGCATATGGGGCAAGGAAAAGACATAAGTTGTAGTCTTCCTGCAGTATATGGTTGAATAGGTAGTTCTGCATGTGTTCTTTCAGTGCGGTAAGTACTTGGACAGGTTCTTTTGCCAATAGAGGCATATCAATGTTGAGGATATAATCTTTCAAATCCAAATGTTGCGCCATATGAGCGGCAAGTTTAGGGTATTGGAATCTTCCCATAAGATTTTCTTCCGTATAGAAGTGATAGGAGATATATTCCCGCAATTCGCAGACGATATCCAACAATTGTTTTTGAGTGACGTTTTTGCAGCCGTTCATTATAAGCTGCTCGATTCCACGGATAATGCGAAACAATTCCTGATGCTGTTCATCAATGATTTCAATGCCGCATTCCATTTCTTTGCACCAGTCAAATTTGAAATCAAACATAATAGCATTGCCTCCTGCTGTGATATATATGGTATTTCTGCTTATTGATTCCTGCGGACAGCAGCCATTTGGCAACTGTGGCAAGGTATTTGATGATATAACTCTATAAGGTATTTTTATTTTATACTAGGAAAGTATGGTATGCAACTGGTAATTCATAATATTTTATTATTTTTTTCGAAGAGTTTAGAAAGTGGGTGACGGAGCTGAGGGGGAAGCATTTGCAAGTATTGATTTTCGGTCTGAGGAAGCAAGGTTTGTGGGTAAACCTGAAAGAAGAGCATTTTCCGCAAGGGGCCTTAAGCCCGCTGCGGCAGGTTTGGGATATGGATGTAAAAGAACAGAAGTGGGTTGTGATTGCGGCTGTAGCCGTGGCAGTGTGTCTTGCTTGCATCGCTATTTATTTCTATCGGAACCGAAGAGGAAGACTGGATGACATAGACGGCATGGAAGGGCATGATTTTGAGTATTTCTGTGCGGAACTGCTGAAGAAAAGAGGTTTCGAAGAAGTATCGGTAACAAAAGGCAGCGGTGACTATGGGGTGGATATATTGGCGGAAAAAGACGGGATTACATATGCCATTCAATGTAAATGCCATAGCGATGCGGTGGGGATTAAGGCAGTTCAGGAAGTATATGCGGGAAGAGATTATTATGACTGCATGGTGGGAGCCGTACTGACAAACCAATATTTTACTTCAGCGGCGGTAAATGCGGCGAAAAAGCTGAAAATCCTGCTGTGGGACAGGGGATATCTGGACAGTATGATGGAAGAAGAGTAGGTGCATGAACGATGGTAAGAATGCAAGCTGTATGGTATGTTTTGGAACGGCTATGTTCTGACTGCATGATTTCCGGGCAAACAGATATTGACAGGGAAGTCTGCTGATTATACTATTAGCTGTAGGGAACAGGCAGTTTGCGGTGTTTTGGCAAAGGGGTAAAAGGGAAAGCGGAAAACCGCGGCAAAATTTTGAAAAAAGGAAAGGCGGGGACGGGATGAATCAAAAAGAGATGATATTGCAGGGGCGGACGGCATTGGGCATAGAACTGGGTTCTACGAGAATTAAGGCAGTGCTGATTGGGGAGGATCATTCTCCTCTTGCATCCGGCAGTTATGAGTGGGAAAACCGATATGAGAACAACATATGGACCTATAGCCTGGAGATGGTCTGGGAGGGGCTGCGTGACAGCTATGGCAGGCTGGCGGAAGAAGTGATGAAGCAATATGGTGTGGCTTTGGAGACGGTGGGGAGCATCGGATTCAGTGCCATGATGCACGGCTATATGGTATTTGGCCGGGACGGGGAATTGCTGGTGCCGTTCCGTACCTGGAGGAATACCATTACGGCACAGGCAGCAGAGGAACTGACCGGGCTGTTTCGGTATAATATTCCGCAGAGGTGGAGCATAGCTCATCTGCGGCAGGCCATTCTGAACAAGGAAGAACATGTCAGGGATGTGGATTTTATCACCACCCTTTCCGGTTATGTACACTGGAAACTGACGGGGGAGAAGGTGCTGGGCGTGGGCGACGCTTCCGGCATGTTTCCGATTGATACCGAGACAAAGGATTTTAACGCAAAGATGCTGGCACAGTTTGACGAATTAGCGGAAGGGGAGAATTATCCGTGGAAGCTGAAGGACATACTTCCGAAAGTGCTGACGGCAGGGGAGAAAGCAGGCGTGCTGACAGAGGAGGGCGCCAAGCTGCTGGATGCCTCCGGCAAGCTGAAGGCGGGTATCCCGGTATGCCCGCCGGAAGGGGATGCGGGGACGGGAATGGCCGCAACCAACAGTGTGGCCGTGCGTACAGGCAATGTGTCGGCGGGTACCAGTGTGTTTGCGATGATTGTGCTGGAGAAGGAACTTTCCAAGGTTTATTCGGAAATAGACCTTGTGACGACACCGGACGGAAGCTTGGTAGGCATGGCGCATTGCAACAATTGCACTTCCGATCTGAACGCATGGGTAAATATCTTTAGGGAATTTGCGGTGACCATGGGAATGGAAGCAGATATGGATAAGCTGTTCGGCGTGCTTTACAATAAGGCACTGGAGGGAGATAAGGACTGCGGAGGACTTGTGTCATACTGCTATTTTTCCGGGGAGCCGGTAACGGGATTTGAGGAAGGACGGCCGTTGTTTGCACGGAATGTAGACTGCAAGTTTACATTGGCCAATTTTATGCGCACACATTTATATTCTTCCTTGGCAGCATTGAAGATAGGCTTGGATATTCTGTTTAAAGAGGAAAAGGTACAGGCAGACGAAATATTCGGGCATGGAGGGCTGTTCAGGACCAAAGGCGTGGGTCAGAGTATTTTGGCGGCGGCCATAGACGCACCGGTATCCGTTATGGAGACGGCAGGCGAAGGCGGTGCATGGGGAATTGCGCTGCTGGCATCTTATATGCGGAACCGGGCAGAAGGGGAAAGCTTGGCGGATTATCTGAGCGGAAAGGTTTTTGCGGGAAATAAGGGAAGCAAAATGGAACCTGACCCGGCGGATGTGGCCGGTTTTGATACCTTCATTAAACGGTACCGGGCGGGTTTTCCTATGGAAAGAGCGGCAGCCGAAACTATGGTAAATTGAGAACTGCGGAAATGAGAGCAGGACGACAGAGAAAAGGGATAGGGAGAAAAGGATGTTAGAAGAATTAAAAAGGCAGGTATACGAAGCGAATATGCTTCTTCCTAAGTACGGTCTGGTGACTTTTACATGGGGCAATGTAAGCGGCATTGACAGGGAAAAAGGGTTATTTGTCATAAAGCCCAGCGGCGTGGAGTATGATAAGCTGTCGCCGGAAGATATGGTGGTGGTGGATTTGGAGGGGAATACGGCGGAAGGAAAGTATCATCCTTCTTCCGACACGCCTACTCATTTGGAACTGTACAAGGCATTTCCTAAGGTAGGGGGCATTGTACATACGCATTCTTCCTGGGCAACAAGCTGGGCGCAGGCGGGCAGGGGGATTCCATGCTATGGGACGACACATGCGGACTATATATACGGAGAAGTTCCCTGTGTAAGATGCCTGACCAAAGAAGAGATAGAAAATGCTTATGAAAAGAATACAGGCCTTTTGATTGCGGGGTATTTTGCCGATAAAGATTATGAAGCTGTTCCGGCAGTCCTTTGCAGGAATCATGGCCCGTTTACTTGGGGAAAGGATGCCCATGAGGCCGTTCATAATGCCGTGGTATTGGAGGAGGTGGCCAAGATGGCGGCCAGATGTGAGAGAATCCAACCCGGCGTGCTCCCTGCGCCGCAGGAACTGCAGGATAAGCATTATTATCGGAAACATGGGGAAAATGCATATTATGGACAGAAATGACGGGATGAACGCTGAACCAATGCTGTGAGGTTAAGCCGGGCAGGAGAAAGCTTAATTTAATGATATTGCCGGAACCGATGATTTTGCCTGTCGATATAGAATAAGGATAGGGCGTCCCGATGGCGGGGCGCCTTTGGTATATGGGAGGATGTATAAGAGATGACGGAAAGAGAAATTTGGGATATAGCAATGGCGCAGTCCGCGGTGGATTTGGGGTGCAGCCCTTTGGATTTTGAAAAGGCGGAAAATGTAATTGTGATTTCGCGCAAGGAGGAAAGGGCGAGGAAATATCTTACCTTGCCCTTTGACTGCAATCTGGTTTCTTACGGAAACAATGTGGTAGCCTCGGTGAGGGAAGACCTTACGGAAACGGTGGAGAAGTATCTCAGCCGTTTCCGGACGGAGCATTGTTTCGAAACACCCAATATGCATGTGCTGAATGACGAATTGCAGAAGCAGGGGATGAGGATTTGTTTTATGGCGGAATATTTTCTGCCGAAGCCGGAATTGGTGAAGGAACGTTCCTGTCAGTTTCCGCTGCGGGTATTGGGGCCGGAAGAGTTTGCGGATTTGTATCGTCCGGAATGGGGCAACGCACTTTGTAAGGACAGGAAACATTTGGATATGCTGGGAGCAGGGGCATACGATAACGGCAGGCTGGTTGCACTGGCCGGTGCGTCGGCGGACTGCGAGGGAATGTGGCAGATTGGGGTGGATGTGCTGCCGGATTACCGCCGGCAGGGATTGGCCTGTGCCCTCACAAGCCGGCTGGCATTGGAAATACTGGAGCGGGGGAAGGTGCCTTTTTACTGTGCTGCCTGGTGCAACGTGAAGTCGGTGCGCAATGCGGTAAAGAGCGGCTTCCGCCCGGCATGGGTGGAGATGACGGCGAAGAGCCGGGAGTTTGTGGATGAGATGAACGGGGGCGCATCGGCAGTTCGGAAGGACGGTTCCTAATACAATGATAGGGCACGGAAGCTGCTGCGCCTGATTCATGAGTGCACTTGATGATTATACTCTTGAGAGAGGGAAATTTTTATGGCAGATATGAGGAATAAATCCGGGAAAAAGTACCAAATTAAATATACTGACAGAAGAAAGGCCAAGAAACGGATGCGATATGTAAAGCTGGCGGTTCCTGCTGTGTTGGCAGCGGCAGCGGTGGCTGCCGGGTGGTGGGCATGGAGGACGGAACAAGGAAAAACGAGAGAAACTTCATCGCAAAAGGTACTGTCAGAGGTTCGGGAGGAAATACCGGAAGAGCAGGCTGCGGCAGCGGAAGGGAACGGTGGGGAAGAAGGCGGTGTCATGGCGGCAGAAGCAAAGGAGACAGAAGCGGGGCAGGATGCATCGTCAGGAGGAAAAGAGGCAGAAGCGGGGCAGGATGCATCGTCAGGAGGAAAAGAGGCAGAAGCGGGGCAGGATGCATCGTCAGGAGGAAAAGTGACAGAAGCGGGGCAAAATGCGTTGTCAGGAGGAAAGGACGCAGACATAGCGAGCCGAGAGGATGCAGACGGAAAAAGGCTGGGAAACGTAAAGGTAAAGGGGGTTTATGTAACCGGGCCGATGGCCGGGAATGAGGCTTTCGGGGATATTCTGAAATTGGTGGATGAGACGGAACTGAATGCCATGGTGATAGACGTGAAGAATGACGAGGGAAAGATTTCCTGGAATATGGATTTGGAGAGTGCCCGGATACTGGGGGCATGTACGCCGTACATAGGGGATATAGGGAAATTTATGGAAACCTTGGAAGAACATAAGGTATATACCATTGCCCGTATTTCCTGTTTTAAGGATCCGTGCCTTGCCGGCGGGAGGCCGGAACTGGCTTTGAAAAAACGGGACGGAAGCGCGGTTACGGACGGAAACGGAATGGCTTGGGTGAATCCATACCGGAAGGAAGTGTGGGAATATTTGACGGAAATTGCAGAAGCTGCCGCAGAGGCAGGGTTTGATGAAGTGCAGTTTGATTATGTGCGGTTTCCAATCGGCAGTGATGCGGAGGAAGCGGATTATGGAGTGGATATGGGGACTTATCCGAAGCAGCAGGCAATCTGCGGCTTTCTGGAATATGCAGTGAACCGGCTGCATGAAAAGGATATTATAGTGACGGCGGACGTATTCGGCACCATTATCGGAAGCGATACGGATGTGGAGCAGGTGGGGCAGGATTATGCGAAGCTGGGAGAACTGATTGACGTGCTGTCCCCTATGGTTTATCCTTCCCATTACGGCAGCAACGTGTTTGGGCTGGAAGTGCCGGATGCGCATCCTTATGAAACCGTGCTGGCTGCATTGGAAGGTTCCGCGCAGGAACTGTCGGGCATACCAGAGGGAAATAGGGCAGCGGTGCGCCCGTGGCTGCAGGCATTTACCGCCACATGGGTAAAAGGCCATATTTCTTATGGAGGAGAACAGATAAGGCAGCAGATACAGGCGGTATATAATGCGGGGTATGAAGAGTGGATTTTATGGAATGCGGTAAACCGTTATTCGGCGGATGGTTTGCTGACCGCAGGAGAGGCGGAAGAAGGAGGCGGTGCGGTGGCATCGTTGACCGATGACAACGCAGCAGATGGAAATTCAGACAAGTGAAGCATATGGTTAATTGGTGCGGGTCATACCGGCACCGGTACGTTCGCTGCCGAGCGAAAACATGCCGGAAGAAAAGACATTATGTTATGAAACTTTTCAGGCGTGCCATTCGTATTATTTATATAAGGGATGCAAAGCATAGCCGGCGGAGCCGGAGAGAAATCCCGAAGCTATGAGAGGGCATGGTTAGTGATATGCTGATAAATGAGGAAAGGGAAGCGGAAGAGACATTTGCAAAGTATAAGGATATATTGTACCGGATTGCTTTTTCCAATATGAAAAATAAGGCGGATGCCGAAGATGTGGTGCAGGAAGCTTTTTGCCGTTATCTGAAAGCGAAACCGGTATTTGCGGATGAAAACCATGAAAAAAACTGGCTGATACGGGTAGTGATCAATATTTGCTATGATATCCGTAAGAGTGTGTGGTTTTCACGGACGGTGGGAATTGACGAAGTGCCGGAAAGTGAAATGAAACATTTCAGCTTGCCGTTTGTGCAGGAGGATGATATGCTCTGGCAGGTGATGGAACTGGCGGCGGCATATAGGAACCCGCTGTATCTTTTTTACTATGAGGATTATTCTGTCCGTGAAATTGCCCAAATTATGGAATTGGAGGAGGGGACGGTTAAGACGAGGCTCAGGCGGGGGCGGCAGATGCTGAAGGAAAGGCTGCTGTTCGGCGGGGAAGAGACAAATTCTTTAAGGCAAGGGGAGAAGAAAAATAGGAAACGGAAAAACAGATAAGATTTTACGGATAAAATCTGAAAGAGGGTGGCAAGGATGCAAATCGGTGAATTAGGGAAAAACGGAAGAAATATAAGAGGCATGGGCGATGCGGTAGGAAAAGCAAAGCAAAAAATGCAGGGAGAAGCGGTTCCGAGGAATGAAAGGGAAAGAGTGCCGGAGGAAAGCTTTCAGGAAAGCTTGCAGAAAAGCATGAATATGGGGTTGGCTGCAGAATGGGATGCAGCGGCTGCCAGAGCCGAAAGCGAATGGCGGGCGGACGGCGCAAGCCGTGCGGTGAGCGGGGTCCTTTCCCGCAAAGAACCGGACTTCGGAAAAAACTTGGCAGAAGGAGCGGCGGTCCGGATAGAACAAGGCAGGGAGACACGGCGGGAAAGAGAAGTGGAAGTCCGGCGGATTCCGTACAGTGCATGTGATAAAGTGGAAATCAATGTTTTGGAAGGGTATACCTTAAAGGCCAAGCTGGAAGCCGGGGAAGGGGACGGCGGTATCGGCGGATGCAGTGTTTATGTGGAAATGAAACATGAGGACGGGGAAATAAAAGCGGTTCTTTTCGACGGCGGCAGCTTATGCAGTGACAGCGGCGATGCAATGGAAAGAATTGCATATGCGGCAATGGAAGCGGAAAAGGGAGGGAAGTATGATGGCAATCGGCGGGATTAGCTATGTGCAGACTTATTATTATAATCCGGCAACCAATGAATTTACATCGAAGGACAAAGGGGGAGAGGCAATAGCCGAAAGCCTGAATGACGAGGAATCCAAGGTTCATCTGGCGGATTTTGAGAAGCGGCAGAAGGGTATGCTGGAAGCGTTTCTGCGGATGCAGGAGATGACGGGGAACCGGTGGAACGGATATGAGCAGGCAGACGGTCAGGAAGGGGTATATGAAATAACTTATGTTAAGGAAAACGAACTGGAAGCGGCAATCTATGTAGGGGAACAGGAAGTGTTCCGACAGATGGCAGCTTTTTGCCTGCCGGGGACTTTTGACGGTACTTGGGATTACAGTTTTCCGGAAAAGGAGTTTTATGACAGCGAGAAGAACAGCGCAACCATTGTTCCCGGGGATGTGTTCGATTTGAAGAACGGCTATCGGATTGAAGTGAAGGAAGACGGCGTATATGTAAAAGCAGACCGGAATGCAGGAGGAAATGAAGAAGAGAGGGCTTATGCGGAGAGAATGGCAGAAGCCATGGAAGAACTGATAAAGACGGCAAACAGGGGATGCTTTAGCCTTTCGGCTTCTAAGCCGGATGGGGATATGGCACAGGAGGTATTGGATCTTTTGACGCAGACCGGCATTCATCCTGCCAAGGAGTTTATGATAAACGGAACTCGCTTTGAGGCAGAGGAAGGGCAGCTTAGCATCAAAGGGGAATTTGCCAAAGGCAGTAAGGTCTGGGAAAGGGAGGCTGCTTGGAGGCGGGGAGCCATGAGGGGACTTCTGCATGATGAGTTTGGGATGAGCGACGAAGATATAGAGACGGCTATGGCCAAACGTCCTTCGGGAGTGCCGAAGAAGGGGGACCGTGCACCTTATTCCCATCTTGCGGACGAAAACGGCATTATTGAATATAACGGCGTCATATTTACCACAAATGACGAAAAGAAATGGCTCTGTCTGGGAGACATGAGCAATATGGACAATGTGATCCGCATTCCGCTGAGCGAGGGAGGCTGCCTGATGGTTAACCGTGACTGCATAGGGGCTCTGGGGCGGGCTATCGGTATGTTTTCGCCGGAAGATATCAACTTGATCCTGCGGGCGCTGAAAATGGATGCCAAGATACAGGAGATGAAGAAAGAGATTGAGGAGATGGAAGACGGCATAGGGAAAACGAACGAACAGCAGTATGCGGACAGTGCGGAAGATGCGCAGAGAGCAGCGAAGAAAAACGGAAATGCCGGCGGCTTTAACGGCTATGGGATGAACGGAGAGGAAGAAGGGACGTTTCAGCTGAAGGACTGGCAGCTGGCATTGCTGCTGGGGGAGGAGGAAAAATCCGGCGGGCTGAATGCCTGGTATGAACCGGTGACGGAACTGATTGGGAAAACGGAGGAGGAAAGAAATGAACGGGATTTCTGAAACATATGGCGCGCCCCGGGCGGACGGATGCAAGGGCGGCAGGGGGAAACGCGAAACGGACGGCGTGCCGGACAATAAGGTGAGCGAATGGATGGACATCATTGCGGAACGGAAAGAAGAAATACTGGAAAAGGTGCGGAGAGGGGAGACGGAACCTTCCATTCCGCTGGGTGCGGCATCCTTCACATATAAGCAGTGGAATAAACTGATGAAGAATGTGGACCGGGCAATTGACGATATGCAGGAACGGATACGCGAAGAGGAGGAAAAAGCGGAAGATGCAGCGGAAAAAGCGAAGGAAAATTCCGTTACGGCGGAAATGCTGGAAAAGCTTTTGCGAGCGGAATAGTTGCTGTGCACTCCGTGGCCGATAACACGTTTCGCGATGGAAAGAAATCGCAAGAAGATGTGATGCCGTGTCGAAAAACTGATTTCTATTGTAAGAACGAAATATTATTTACATCCCCCAATATATGTGCTATCATTGAAATAACTTGTATCGGTGCATGTAAAGGGGGAAATATGAATACTCTCGGAAAGGTATTTTGCCCGTATTTGTACGGTGGTTTTTGTCGAATATGTTTAAATAGGCAGCAGGCTACATTTATGCATATTTGATGAGAAACGGCGGCAAAGACGGGCAGACGTTTCCGGGGGTTTTTTATTTCCGCGGGTAGATATGGAGAAGCAGAGTGACAGAAAGAAAAGGGCAGGCAGGGCACGGAAGAAGAGGGTGATGAATGTGGCGGAAGCGGCAGCCGGGGCATGGGAACTTCCGGAGATTATATTCCCGAAAATACCGGGAGATGAAGAACGGGAAATTTATGTAAGCCCGGAATTTATAGCAGTGAAGGGAGGGACGGCTTATTTTTCGCTGGATACTGAGGCAAAGGAGATTCTGATAGAGCAGTTGCTGATGAAATATAGGAAATCAGGTATCCGCGATTCCGGGTTCGGGAAGAAGCTGTATATCAGGTATGAGGAAGGGGAGGAAGAGCCGTTTGTAAAAAAGAAAGCGGAAATTGTGGAAGCATTGCTGACGGTTGTTTACAAAACGGGAAAATTCAGCATTTCGCTGTATGACGTACTTGCTTATCAGAAAGTTGGGAAAGGGTGCTTTCTTTTAACGGCGGAAGGATTGTATTCGCCGGCATTTCTGGAGGAACACGGCAGGTATATAGCGTTGCGTGAACTGGGGAAAACGGATGAAAGGGGGATATTCGGCCAAGACGGAAACTGCATTTACAGGGGAAGGCTTTCGGACAGCTTTTTGGGGATGTCGGCGGAACTGATTGCATTGAACGGCAAAGTGAAGAGCCTGCCTATGCTGCATCCCTTTTGCCGGGAGAGCGAGGAAAACAGGGAACGCTATCTTACTTTTCTTGTATACCGGCTGTTTGCGAATATGGGCATTACGGCAGACGGAGTAATCCGGATAGGATTGCTGGCAGGGCAGTTCCGGATTCCGGCTGTCCGGCTGTCGGATATCATCAGGCAGGTATGGGAAGTCAGGAAACAAAAGGGCATAAGCTACGAGAAATATGCCCAAAGTGCGTATTCCTGCCTTACGAATGATTTTCTGGCGTATAAATATTTGCTTTATTATGATATTGTCGCCTTTGAATTATACAGAAGCGGATCTTATATAAAGCGCAGCGTTACTTGGTTTGGCATAGAAGCGGAGAAGCGGTTTGGGATGGTGCCTATCGTATGGAAGCGGTATATTAACTGTTTGGAAGCGGCGGAGAAAAACGGAGTGGATTTGGCGGAAATAACAGGGCTTTCGGATGAAAAAGAACGGGCTATGTACCGGATGGCGGCATATGAAGCGGAAGTACGGAAGGAATTGACAGGAGGTAGATAAGATGGCGGTTACGGCAAAGGGCGGAACGATTCGGGTAATCTGCTTGGAAGATACGAAAAAGGGAAGCAAGATAAGATATGAGAAAAGAGACGGCATCCGCAAAATAAGTATACCGGAAGAATATACAAAAGCGGAGATTTATGTGGGGGATCCGTATGAGGGAATCAGGCATACGGCAGAACGGCAGCCGGTAACGGCTGACACGGATTTCCTGAAGAAAGTCAGTGGCGGAGAAAAAAGCCGGGAGAATGGCACCGATGTGGATGGCACCGCATATACGGCAGAGGAAGGCAGGCTGCTGCAGAAGCTGGGAAATCTGAACGGACTGGAATTTACTTTTGATGTGGAGGAACCGGTACTTTCTTATGAGGATGTGACGGATCAGATTATGTTTCATTTTCCTCCTATCGGACAGGCTGTGCTGTCGGACAGCAGCGGCGGGCTTTGGGCTTATTACGGTATCCGCAGGTTCCGGATTAAGGTGGATAAATTGTTGGATGATGTTAATGACAGCAGCCTGGAAGTATTGCCGAAACTATATTTTTATATGAAGGATACCAAGAGGATACCGAATCTGGAGATGCCGGAGTTCAGGGTGGCGGCGAAGGATAGAACAGCCCAAAAGGGGGAGAAGAGGTATTACGAATGCTATAACTATATTGATACCAACCGGTTGGGCGAAATGCTGGAGGAAAAGGAACAGGCGGCTCTGTTTTCCGGTTATTTTGAAGTGACGTTCCGCTGGACGACGGAAGAGACGCAAAAAAGGTATGCGGATATTTCTTATTGTCTTCCGATTAAGCTGTATGTTCAAAATACGAAATACAGAGGGAACGGAAAATTCTGCCTGCCGCTGCAGAATAAGACGGTTTCCGTGGATTTCGGAACCTCTTCTTCCTGCGTGGCGGTGGAAGGGAAAAACGGAATCGAATTGCTCACCTTGTCGTCGGATGAACTGCCGAATGCCGGACAGAATATGAATATCTATGAGAATCCCACTTATATGATGATATACCGGTGGAAGGAGATTTATGACCAGTGGAGGCGGGAAAACGGCAATTATCCTTTTCTGGCCAGAGGCAGCAGGGAGGATGAGTTCAGCGACGGCGGAGTACAGTTTGACTTCGGTTATTCGGTCAAGAACTGCATGGATAAGGTAAACGAGGATGAACTGAATGCGATTCTGACGGAAATAAAAATGCTTCCCTATATTCTGTACCATGGAAGACAGCTGGATTTCCGGCCGTTCGTGAAAGAAAACAAACCGGTAGTGAAACTGGTGTCTTCGCCGGAGGAAGAGGACGAGGAGCATTTGGATCCGGTGGCATTCTATGCATATATTATCGGGCGGGCAGTCAATAATGTGGCGAGGAATAAAATTTATACCAAGTTCCATATTACTTATCCGGTGAAATTTGACAAGAAACTGCGGGAAAAAATGAGGAGATCTTTCGAATACGGGCTGCGGCGTTCACTGCCGATTCCGCTGCGCGGGGAGGACATTCTGCGTGTGGAAATGAAATGGGCGGAACCGGTGGCTTATATAGGGGCTATCTGTACCAGATACTTAAAGCTGACGGAAGGCCGCCCGGAATTGTTTGCCGTATTTGATTTCGGGGGAGGCACGCTGGATTATTCATTCGGCATTTTTGCCTTAGATCCGGAGGACGACGAGGAAGCGGTCATACATATCCTGCAGGTGGACGGCGACAGCAATATCGGCGGGGAAACGCTGATAAAGAGGATTTCCTATTGGATCTATAAAGATGACCCCAATAAGGCTGCTATGACAGAGGGACAAATTCCGTTTGAACTTCCCGCAGGTGAGAATATTCCGGACGGAATGAGCGAAAAGCTTTTCAATAACTCTAAGGAAGCACAGTCCAATGTACGGAAGTTGAATGAAAGAATTTCAAGAAGGATTTTTGAAGGGGAAAGCATAACAGGGGAGGAAGAAATTGAATTAATGTCTTTAGGCGGAACAACTGTCAGCATAAACTGTAATTATGATTCGGAACGGCAGAATGGGCTGTTGGAAAGTATTTTGGAGAAAAAGGTAGCGGAATTTCATCATGTTATGGATGTGACTTTTGAAAAATATTCCGAATTGCTTGCCGATTACGGACTTGAAAAATATTCCCCAGGCTGTGTCAATATTTATATGGCGGGAAACAGTTCCAAAAATATGAAATTGAAAGAACAGATGCAGAAAAAGTTTAAAGAAAACTATGCGAATAAAAAAGTTTGGCTGGTGGATGAAACAAATAAGGAGTTTACGGCTGATTTTTATGGGGACAGCAGTCCCAAGGCCGGGAATGTGAAGGAGAGCAAGGTAGCCATTACTCCCAAGACGGCGGTGGCAATCGGGCAGATAGGTCTGCAGAAATACAAGGTGAAAGAGGCATATGCGGAAACGCCGTTTTTATGGTATGTAGGGATAACCAATATTATGGACGGCAGCTTTACCATTAAAATACCCAGGTCGTCGCCGGATACCGGATGGGTAAAATATTGCAAAATCAATACGGAAGATGTACGGATTTATTATTCGGAAACAAGGGAAAGGGACGGGAACAGCAGCGCAATACACAGTGCGGAATTGGAACTGGGACAGGGGGATATCGGAAAGTTTCTGTATCTGCGCATAGCGGATTCCAATCATGTGGAGTATACGGTATGTGAGAAAGGGAGCGTGCCGGATGACGGAATGGAGAGGAATGCGGAAAGGGTAATCGGATTGCTGGAGGTCTGATGCAGGGAATTGGCAGAGGATGCAGTAATGGACGTAACATGCAGAAACGGATGCAGGGAAGAAAGGATGGGGGAAATGGCTAAAAACAGTGCCAATAAAAATTGGGGGAAAAAAAGAGAGAGGGAGAATGGGTCAGAAAAGGGGGAACAGAAAACTAATATTGCAAATGGGAAGGAGGGGAAAGATAAATTTAAAAAAAATAATAACAGTATGGAAATGAAAAGATTAAATGATGAAATCAGAAGTCTGAGGGATACCATCCAAGGGTTATCGAAGCAATTGTCGGAAGATAAATCGGATGCTCGGAAAACAGAGACAATCGAGGAAATGCTGGTCAGGATTGAGGGTGGATTATCCGGCAAAATGAATGAAGCAGCAGGAAGAATAGGGAAGTTAGAAGAAGCCAATCATAATATTATTCTTGCAATTAAGGGGTTAGAAGAAGTAAAGGAGTTAAAGGGGGAGTGGGAACAGACAAAAAGCCGGATTGGCGATTTGGACAGAGCAGTAGTACAGTTGACACAAACGGAGGAGGCAAGGGGAAAATTAACAGAAAAACTGAACGATAAGACGCAGAAGATATTGGATATAGGGCAAGAATTATCTGACGCAAAGCAAGAACTGGCAGGAACCGGAAATAAAATATTGAGTCAGGTAGCGGAACTGTCGGGAGTAAAAGCCGACTTTGACAGGGCAAAGGAAGAATGGGACAGCAAAGTACAGGGATTATCTGTGGAAAATAAAAGTTTGTCCGAGATAATCGAGAAGTTAACTAAGTCAAAGAAGGATTTATTCAAAGAAAAGGAGGATTTATTCAAAGAGAAAGAGAATTTAATCAAAGAGAAGGAGGATTTAAGCAGAGAAAAGGAGAATTTAAGCAGAGAGAAGGAGGATTTAACCAAAGAGAAGGAGGATTTAATCAAAGAGAAGGAGGATTTAATTAAAGAGAAGGAGAATTTATCTAAATCGAATAAGGAATTAGCCGAGAAGAAGGAGGAATTATATAAGGCAGGGCAGAAAGCGGAAGAAGACTTGCGGAAAGCAAGCGAAAAAGCCGGCATGCAAGAGGAAGAACTGTCTGCACTAAACCGGCAAATAGAGCAGCGGAATACGGAACGGACCGTACGGCAGAAAAAAATTGCCGTTCTTGAAAGTGATTTAGAGGAAAAGGAAATCAAGCTGGGTGAGGCTAAGACGGCATTGAGCAATGCCGAACGGCAGTTGGAAGAGTATAGCAGCCGGTTCGGCAGTTGGGAAGAACTTACCGGGGCTTACCGGGATCTTATGGAAAAGATGTACCGTTGTGTATCTTTGCAGGAAATCATAGGGAAATATGCCTTGGAGGAAGACTTACAGAGTGCGGATACCGTAGAAAATATGCTGAAATTCATAGGGGTAGTCGGCGTAGGAGGCAGTTTTGCACAGGTAGTGTACAATGTTATGCGGAATTATAAGAAAACCAATGCACAGTATCTGACGGAAGAGGAAAGAAGTTTTATTGCGGAACTGAACGGATACTGCCGCAGGACACTGCCGGCGGAGTTTGACGTATTGGATATCCCTGATACAGGCAAGTTCGATTCGGCGGTTATGCAGGACATGGAAAAGCCTACGGCTCCGTACCGGAATATAGCCGGGGTATATGTGCCGGGACTTCGGGGAGATGCGAAGTCGTTTAAGCAGAGGGCAATTGTGCACGGAACGAAAGGATAACGGCCGGTATGGATAGGTCAGAGAATATCAGAATCAGTCATTATGTATGCGAGACGGAGGTATTGGGACCCGGGCGGCGGTTTGCGGTTTGGTTTCAGGGCTGTAATAAAAGATGCGAAGGCTGCATCAATCCGGAAGGACGGCAGCCGGACGGGGGAGAGTGGGTTGCGGTAGACGAATTGCTGGCAAAAATCGGGCAGCAGAAGGGTCTTCAGGGAATTACCATAAGCGGCGGGGAGCCTTTTCTGCAGTATGCCGGGCTGAAACGGCTGATCGAGGACGTAAAGGCGGAAACAAAGCTGGATATTATGCTGTATTCCGGATATACCCTTAAGGAACTGCAGGATAGATATGGCAGCGGATTGACAGTGCTTCTGCGGCAGGTGGATATTTTTATTGACGGGGAATACCGCAGGGAGGAAGACCACGGAACCATTTACCGAGGCTCGGACAACCAGAATATTTATTTTTTTACCGAACGTTATGCATCTTTTCGACAACAGATATACGGAACAAAGAACAGGGATATAGAATTTCTGGCGGACGGAGAGGCGGTTTACTTGGTGGGAGTGCCGCCGAAAGACTTTTATCCGGAACTGATAAAAAAAATAAGGCAATCGGTTTAAATTTTAGTCTGACAGAGCACAAAAAGGAGGAATTTGGGAATGAGCGGAAAAAAATCCACGGAAGTAGAGGATATGCTTTTGAAAGGCAGTGAGGCAAGGAAAGCGGGCGAAAAGAACTGGGCGAATCGGATTTATGCCGGGGCTTTGGAACTGAAAGGAAATCAGGAAAAGATTGAACGGTATTACGGGCAGGTACAGCAGGATAAATTTGCTCTGGGCAGCGATTGTATCCGGCAGTTCCCGCAGGAATGTGAGGAACTGGAGGAGCAGCGGAAAAAACTCCGCAGCAAGGAGCATAATAATTATACCGGCAATCTTGAGAAGATAGAGGCCGACCGGAAAGCGATAGAAAAGAGTCTGCAGGAGGCCGATGAAGAAAGTGAATCCATACGGAAGAGCATAGCAGGGAAATATGATTATTGTGATGCGGAATACAAAAGGGCGAAAAAGGTGGCCGCTAAATATAAAAGCACGGCAAAGCAGCGGGACGCAGTGATAAAAGAACTGGATCATGCGGTAAAAATGAGCGAACTGGAATGCATAGAATTCCGGAATGCCGCACAGCAGATGGAGCAGCTTCAGGAAAAAATGCGTAAGCTGGAGGAAAAATCAAGGCGTATCATCGAACTGCGGAAAAAAGCGGCCGAGGCAAAGGCGTACCTGAAAAAATCCGTAGATGAAATAGACGCGGCTCTGGCCGGGAAATTCATGGCGGCAGAATATGAGGAACTGAAAAAGCAGGTAAGCAGGACGGAACGGATGGCGGATGCGGAGGCGGTCAATGCGCTGACATCGGTGAGCGAACGGATTGGGATGTTCCGGGCGGAACTGGACAAGCGGTATGCGGCATTTCTGGAAGAGCAGCAAAAGACGGCGGCGGGAATCGCCCAGCTGAAGGGATTGCTGGAAGCGGACGGTTATTATGAGCCTACCGACTATCTGCGAAACGGGGAGCAGGCGAAGAAGCATCTGCTTCTTTCTTACATAGAGGACTATGGAAACAGGGAGACGCTGATTCGGGAAATCGAGGACGGAATCAGGGAGGCGGAGGAGGCCTATGAGCGGGAAGAGTTTGCCAAGGCACAGAATCTGACGGAAACGGCGGATGAGAAAATTCATCAGGCCATGGAATATGCCGTCCTTTTGCAGGAAAATATGCTGAAAAGCGCGTATATGGCTGTGGACATCCGTAAAGTCATGGCGGATTTCCATTATAAGGTAAGCGCGAAGATGATTGACGGGAATCCGAAAAACGGGTGGAGAGTGACTGCCAGCCAAGGCGGTGAGACGATTGATTTTGACCGGGTGTACTTCAATGAAGAGGGGACTCCGGAAATAGGCATTGACCATAAGCTTGCGCCGGGTGCATCCTGTAAGACGGAATGGAAGGAGTTTATGGGGGCATTGGATAAGAAAGGCATCTGCATTTGGAATATTGATTTGGAGGACGGTACGCCATTGATTCATAGGGTGAAGGAGGAAGGCACGAATATTATGAATCCTCCGGAACCGATGCCGGAAAATGGCTTGGTGAACGAAAGAGGATAGGATGCCGGAGCACATGCTCCTGAAACAGTGCAGAAAGGGGGCTTAAAAATGAGGGAACCGAATATGGAGCAGGTAGTGGTGATGCTTGCCAATGATGATTATGCAGGGAGGGTATTTGACATGCCCAATCCCAACGAGAGGATTGGCTGGCTGCTCTATTATCTGCAGGAGGAGCAGAAAGAGATGCTGTTTCACTGTATCTGCGAGCAGCCGGAGAAAAAAAAGAAGGATGTTTTTAAAGCATTGGTGGCTTTATATCCGCTTTCCAAGAATATCGTATTGTATATCCTGCAAAGGGCAGCCGGCGACTTGAGTGATTTTGCCCAGACCTATGACCCGGACGAAATGGTGCTGCGTCAGTTGGCGGCGACTGTGCAGACCGTTACGGAGAGTACAAGCAAAACCTCCAGAATATTGCGGGAGTATAGGCAGGGCATAGAAAAACTCCGGGAGGAAAGGGAAAAGCTGAAAGAAGAACTGAGTGAAAAAAGGGAGGCAAGAAAGGAACTGAGGGACTTGGAACTGGAAGTGGACCGGCTGAACAAGGAACTTATGGAGAACTCGGTAACGGAAGAAGGTTTGCTGGCAGAGATTCGGGAGAAGAAAGAAGCCTGCCGGGCTGCGGAGGAATCCGTGCATAGGCGCAGGAAGGAATTGGAAAATGCAGCGGAAGAACTGAAGGAAATAGAAAAAATGTCAGGTCAGGCGGCCGATAAAATGCCGGAGGAACACCGGAAAGCGTTGGAGGCCGTGCGGAAGGCAATCAGGGATTTAGGCTGACCGGGAGGTGAAGGGATGTTTAAACATAGGATAAAGGAACCTTTAAAGAACGGACTGGATAAAGGGAAGCGGTTTTTCTTTTTCTATGGGATTGGGATAAAGGATTATTTTTTGGAGGATATTTATAAGGAACCTTTTACCATGCCGGAGACGCTGAAACGTTACTTTTTAACGGAGCAGCGGGACGTTTACCGGTATTTTATCAGGATCACTTCGGAGGATGTCACAGTCTTTGAGCGGCAGGGGGAAAGCATTGCCGCGGCGGAGGACTTTTTTGCCCCGCGGATAGAACAGGCCGGTGAGGCGGATGATTTGCCTTTGGACGAAGAGATTGTCACAAATCAGGAAGAAAGCAAGCAAGAGGAAGCCGTCAGGGAACTGCGGGAGAATCTGCAGAATTCGGATATCGGCATAAGGAATAAAATCTCTGTCTTAAAGGAACGGATAGAGAATGCAGCAGGGCTGCAGGACGGAAAAAGGTATGCGGTTTTATTTGAAGACTTTGAATGGCAGGCCAATTTATATAGGAATGAACCGTCTGCCGAGAAAATAAAACTGCTGAAGGATTTTATGAACCTGGAGCAGGCGGTGGTCATGGTTTCTCTGGAAGAGGTGGAATTGCTGCAGCGGTACCATTTTGAAATGAAGGGCAGTAACGTAATCTATATTGGGAACCCTCCGGCGGCGGAAGTGAAATACATGTATCTGCGGAAATTCCTGGCAGGCATGCCCGCAAAGGGCAGACAGGATTATCCCCTAACCCTGTTCCGTGAACTGGAGACAATTTCTTATGCCATGTCTTCCGGCGGCAAGAGCCTGCGGGATGCGATTCATGTGTTTGAGGAAACGGTAGCGGATGGAAGCACGGAAATACATAAAGAAGAGTTTGAAAAAGCGGCGGAGAAAATCATTGAGGAAAAAATTCTTTTGGAGGATGTGATTCTGGCACCGGAGACGAAAGACATCATTGTGCGGGCAGTGGATACATTCCTTTCGGAGGACAGCGCTTCGGAGTTCCGGAAGGGGCTGATACTGAAGGGGCCTTCCGGCACGGGGAAGACGCAGATTGTAAGAGCCTTGGCGACGGAAAAGAACTGTTATTTTATGGCCCCCACTTTGTCGGAACTGAAAGGGAAATATGTGGGGTGGACCAGTGCGAAAGTAAGAAGTATTTTCGAGGAAGCAAGAGGGAATGCGCCTACGATTTTGTTCATAGACGAAGCGGATACCGTCTTTCCGGTCAGAGACGGCGGAGCCGGCAGCGGGAACGACAGCTTCGGTTTGGATATGGTAAATCAGTTTCTGCAGGAAATTGACGGCATGAAGACGGGAGGGGCGAAAGTGTTTACGATTGCGGCCACCAACCGTCCCGCCATGATTGACGGTGCGGTAAAAAGCCGTCTGTCTCAGGAAATCGAAATCGGACTGCCGGACGGGCCGGCAAGAATTGCCATATTTGACAGTAAGCTGAAAAAATACGGGTTTCGGCTCAGTGATAAATCCTATCGGGCGGAAATAGAAAAAAAGAGCGAGCAAATGTCCGGGAGGGATATTGATAATTTTGTTAAGAAGCTGAAAGAGAAAGTGGCGGGGCTGCCCTATGAGAAAATCGGCAATTTAAAGGACGATGAGGAGAGCAGAAATATTTTTCTTCAGATTTTGCAGGACAATGAACTGCTTTTAGTGGAAGAACTGCGGCAGAAGGTTCCGGTGGAGGTGGAGATGCCGGAAAATATCGGGACGCGTCTGGAAGATATTATCGGATATGAGGACGTGAAGGAGCGGGCGATGCGGCAGGCGGAATTTATCAGGAGCAGCGCAGAGGACGCTGTTTTAAGGGAGAAATACGGCATCAAGGGGAAAAAGGGAATTTTGCTTTACGGGCCGCCGGGAAATGCCAAGACAGAACTGACGAAAGCCATTGCAAAGGAAAACAGGTTTTATTTTATTAAGGTTCTGAGTAAGGATTTTGCTTCCGATTATGCGGCAAAGCAGTTGGGAAATCTGCAGGAGATATTTAATCAGGCACTCCGTCTTTCTAAAATAACAAGTAAGTACGAAGGCGTGCTGCTGTTTTTCGATGAGTTTGACTCTTTGGCAGGGTATGCCTTGAACAGCGTAGTAAGAGGGACTCTTTTGGATCTTTTGGCCAATGAGAACGGAATCCGGTCGGAGACAGGGAAAATACTGTTCATGGCGGCTACAAACCATAAACAGCAATTGGACGAGGCGGTGATTCGGAAAGGCAGGATTGACGAGCATATCTTTATGGGCAATCCGCCGGAAGAGCATGGAATACATATATTGCATCGGAAATTTGAGCAGGATGCCAAAGTGGAGATAGCCGATTCCCTGATTCCGCTTTTATATGAGAAACTGCACGATATGAAATATGAGGAGTATTGCAGGAAAGCAGAACTCTGGGAGAAAAGCGGTCAGCAGGCGCAGCGGCTGAAACGGGAGGAAGTGAGGCCGTCCGGCTCGGAACTGGTGATGCTCTATAAAGATATAAAGGCAGAGGCGTTTTTTGCCCGGCTGAGGGAAGGGGACTTGGACGGGAACTGCTGCATCCGTATCACCGAAGAGACGGCGGAAACATATTTTCAAAAGAATCAGGAGAGCGGAGAATGATAAGAAAAATGGAAAAAGGCCTGCAATGGCTGCCTTTTGTATACGGTATCGGCGTGGTGCTGGAACTTATGCTGGCATTGCTGGGGAAGGGCAGCGGATTGGGCGAGCCTTCCAATGTTTTCGTTATGCTTGCTTTTTTTCTGACAGTGGCAGTGATATTTTTCCTGTCCTACCGTTGTTTGGGCACCGGCAGGAAAATGCGGGAATGCCTTGAGAAGGCAGGGGTTGAAATACAAAGCCTGAGCATGGTGGCCGGAGGGGACGTGCTGAAGGAAATGCAAAGCAGGGAAAAGTTTTTCGGGGAAAGCAGGCTGGATGCGGCGTTTTCGGAATTCAATGAAGATGTGGAACGCATTGCCTTGGCAGGGGAAACGCATAAGATTAAAATAGGCACGAAGGGAAATATTGAAGATTATATTAACGAGGAACTGATGGAATCGGCAATACAGAACAATTTCCTGAATCAGGTTCCGGCGACTCTGACCGGCTTAGGCATTTTAGGGACTTTTCTCGGGTTATCCATTGGCTTAAATTCGTTTGAACTGTCAGGTACCGCAGCGGAGGTGGAGGGAAAAATCGGACCGCTGATGGACGGCATTAAGGTAGCTTTCCACACTTCTATCTGTGGTTTGTGTTTTTCCATTCTATTTAATTTTTTTTACCGGAAAACATTGGCGGAGATTATGGGGGCATTGGATGATTTCCTGAACATTTTTCAGGGATATGCCGTGCCAAGCACGGAGAACGGCTCCGCCAATACTTTCTTAAAATATCAGGCCATGGTTTGCAAGGCATTGCAGGAACAGACATATATAGAGAATGCAATCATGGAAAGACAGGATGCCAGATTTGCAGGACTGGCGGAAAAAATGGACGAGCAGAATAAGCAGACGCTCCGCATGTACCGGCAGGTCAATGAGAGAATCTGTGAGAGCCAGATGGAAGGAATGGAAAAAATCGTGAATGCTTTTATCGGGCAGATGCACGCCGCATTGCAGGGAAGCTTTAAGGATACGGAGACAATGATACGGAACCTGCAATTGTATCAGGCAAAATCCCAGAGCAGTCTGGAGGCGGTTCTGAGACAAATCTGCGGTATGTCTGCGGATTTATCGGCTGTCAATGCCGGGTTGGGGCATACGGTACAGGATCTCAGGCAGTTTATGGAGGATACGTCCAACATACAGGAAATGCTTCGGGACAATCTGGCAGCTGTCCGCGGGCAGTCGGAGACGGAAAGGAAGAGGCTGCAGGAGCAGTCGGAACTTATACATAGGCTGGCGGCACAGGAAGTACGTCTGGCAGCCATGGCGGCGGAAGCGGAAAATAGAATGAGTAAAGTTTGCGAATGGCAGGAGGAGAGACTGGAGAAGGCAAACGAACAGCAGGAGGAAAGACTGACGAGGGTAAAGGAAGAACAGGAGAAACGGCTGACCGAGATGGCTTTGGAACAGGAAGAGAGACTGGCGGCGGCAGGCAGGGCACAGGAAGAGCGGATGGCAAGGGCAGATGCGGCGCAGGCAGAGAGGCTGTCAGGGATATATGTGCAGCAAGAAGAGCGGTTAGCAGAAGCGGCACAGGGTCAGGAAGAAAGGTTGGCCAAAGCGGCACAGGGTCAGGAAGAAAGGCTGGCCAAAGCGGCACAGGGTCAGGAAGAAAGGTTGGCCAAAGCGGCACAGGGTCAGGAAGAGAGACTGGCCAAAGTAGCGCAGGGTCAGGAGGAAAGACTGGCCAAAGCGGCGCAGGGTCAGGAAGAGAGATTGGCAAGAGAGGCGCAGGGTCAGGAAGAGAGACTGACGAAAACAGCCGAGGAACAGGAAGGGAGGCTGGCAAGGCTGGCCGCAGGGCAGGAAGAAAGATGGGGCGAAATCGTCAGGATACAGGAAATGCGGGCGGCACAGTGGGCGGAAGCGCAGGAAGCGAGACTGGCGGCGGCAGTGACGGCACAGGAACAGAGAGTGGGAAATGCCGTGTCGGAACAGGGGAAAAGACTGGAAGCGGCGGCTGACGGCTTGGGACGGAAAATAGGGCATACGGCAGAGGTTCAGACGCAGCAGATAATTTCTTCTTTTGCCGCACAGGAAAAACAGATGAATCTTGCCTTGGACAGTTTTGCGCAGGGCATGCAGGAGCGAATCCACGCCCTGCGGCAAATGCAGGAAAGTTTTGATGCGGCTCTTCGGCAGGGCATGACAGCCATTCATGCTATGGCAGAGGAAACCTGCCGGGAACTGAAGGAACAGGCCGGGCAGGGTATGGAGGCAGTAAACGGAGCGGTGTATGATAAGATAGGTGAAATATCGGGGACGGTGGAGAATATGAGCCGGCATGTGGAAGAAAATATAAAGTCTATGGATAAAATAATCCGCAATCTTTATGAGGAATCGGATCGCAGGCAGGCTGCGGCACGGCAGGTGAAAACCGAAAGCAGGGCGATTGGTCAGGAGACAGAGGGAGAGGGTGAAAAGCTTGAGGAGGATAAGGAGATTCCATAGGAAAAACAGAAAGGGGAAGAGGGGAAGGGAACAGGGAGAAATCAATTATTGGCAATCCTATTCGGACTTAATGGCGGCTATGGTGCTGGTATTTGCCCTGATTATTGCTTTTACCATATATCGCGCTAAAGAAGACTATGAAAATATAGGAAGAGAAGCGGAAGAAAAAGAGGTGATGCTTCTAAAGCAGGGGGAAGAGTTGGAAAGGCTGACAGGCAGGCTGGAAGAACTGGAGGAAGAATTGGTCTGTCTGCGGCAGCAGGAGACGAAGACAGATAAGCTTCTGGAAGAAAAGATGGCATTGGAGGAGCAAAATGACCGTCTTATAAAGCAGAAGGAAGAGTTGGAGGAAAAGCTGCGGGAACTGGAAGAAAGGGCGGAAAAGGCATATGCGGTGCGCAGAGATATCGTGGAGGAACTGGAGGAAGAGTTTTCCGGTTCCGTTGACATAGATCCGGCATCGGGCACGGTCAGTTTTGATTCCAAGGTATTGTTTGCCTATAATAATTCCTGGCTGAGTGATGCCGGAAAGAAAACTTTGGATGATTTCTTTCCGGCCTATTTTTCCGTTATATTAAGAAATTATGATTCTATATCGGAGGTAATCATTGAGGGGCATTGCGATGACAGAGGAGATTATTCCTATAATATGGAACTTTCTCAGGCGAGGGCTTTTGCGGTGATGAATTATTGCATCGGTGATGAAAAGAGAAGAGGTAAGGAGGTCAATTACGATATGTTTTCCGAAAGCGATCTGAAGAAAATCAGAGAGATTGTGACGGTTAACGGGCGTTCTTACTATGAGTTGATTTATAAAGAAAACGGGGAGGTGGATGAGGATGCTTCCCGGCGGGTGGAAATAAAGTTCCGGCTAGAGGCAGAGAATCTGCTTTTAGGCGATGAGTAGGCACAGAGGCTACCCGAACCGGAAAAGGAGCGGCAGCACATGCAGTCAGGCATATCGTCCGGCCTGCAAGGGCTGTCGCTCCTTTTCCGGTTCGGGTAGCTGTAAAGATTCGAAGCAGAAACGGATTGCCAAGGCTGCAATAGAAAAAGTTTGACCCTCAAATAAAAAATGTGGTATACTATACATTATCAATGGTGATATTAGAGCATGTCTGAAAATATATTCCCGGAAACTGGGATATACTGGCTGTCGAAAATGACCGCCAGTATAAAAATGATGCACACAGCCGCATAAGGAAATATGCCGCTTCGCGGCTGCGGCCGGCGCGGACATATTGCGGAAAGCGATTTTCAGACATGCTTTGAAGTACGGACGAAACCCGGAGGCAGACCCGGGGCAGAGCGTGTATGCTCTTTATCCTGTACAAAGCATTTTCGGACACACTCTATGAAAGGATATCAAGGAGAAATGTACGGGGTGTTACTGTGGAGATAAGACAGAGGTTAAATGAAGTATTGGTTAAATTGTTCCGCAATATCAATAGCATTGAGGAGCAGGCAATAAAAACGGAAGAGTATAGAGATATGACTGCCAATGACATGCATGTCATTGAAGCCATAGGCATGCGGGATCCCAGAAATATGTCAGCGGTTGCAAAATCTCTCGGCGTGACGACGGGAACGCTTACCATATCGGTAAACAGTCTGGTAAAAAAAGGCTATGTGGAACGCATAAGAAGTGAAGAGGACAGGCGTGTCGTATTGGTATCTTTGTCGCCGAAAGGGGAAAAGGCGTATCTGCAGCATGAGGCATTTCATAAGGAAATGATAGATGCCATAGTAGCCCGGATGGATGAGGAAGAAAAAAGGATATTGGAAAAGGCTCTGAAGAACCTGAATGATTTTTTTTCGGAGAAGAGCAGGCTTGGAAAAGGATAGCGGGTTGCAGAAAGGAGGGCAGGATGTGGAAAGCGGTAAAAACAGATTGGGAAATGGATAAAACAGGTTAAAAAAGGAAAATGAATATCAGATATAAAGAAAGGAAAGGGAAAACATGGCCAAGATGATGAAATTTAAAGATTTACCCTATGAAAGGGTAGTGTATGAGGATGCCGAGAAAGATTACCGTCAGCTTATGGAAGACTTTAAGGCGGCAAAGAACGGAGAGGAACAGTTTGAAGTGCATAAAAAATATTATGCACTGAGCAATAAGACAGCTACGATGATGACGATTGCGAAAATCCGTTATGATATTGACACTACAGATGAATTTTACAGCAAAGAAAATGATTATTATGATGAGATAGAGCCGAAATTGGCTAATCTCACTGTGGAATATAAGAAAGCTTTGTATGAGTCCCCTTACCGGGAATACTTAGAGGGTAAAATCGGAAAAGTTGCATTTAAAAATATGGAATTGGAACTGAAGTCTTTTGACGAGAAACTGATTCCGCTTATGCAGGAGGAAAATGCCCTTAAGACAAAATATGATAAGATCATTGCAGGAGCGGAAATTGAATGGGAAGGGGAGACGTTGAACCTTTCTTTGCTGCGCCCTTACCTGACAAGCAATGACAGGAATGTGAGAAGAAAGGCTTATGAGAAATACAGTGCATTCTTTCAGTCATGGGCAGGCGAACTGGACGAGATATTTGACAAGCTGGTAAAGAACCGGACAGAGCAGGCAAAGCAGATGGGATATGAGAATTATATCGAATTGGGATATTACCGGATGAACCGCAACTGCTATGACCAGAATATGGTAGAAAATTACAGAAAACAGGTAAAGGAGTATTTTGTTCCTTTTGCAGAGAAAATGCATGAAAGAAGACGGCAGAGATTAGGCTTGGAGAAGCTGTCCTATATTGATGAAAGCGTGTATTTCCCTAACGGAAATCCTGCACCCATCGGCACGCCGGAGGAAATTGTGGGAGAAGGGCAGAAAATGTATTCGGAAATGTCTCCGGAGACAAAGGAATTTTTCGATTTCATGATGGAAAACGAACTGTTTGACGTGCTGGGCAGGAAGACGAAGAAAGCGGGAGGGTATATGACAACCTTGCCGGAATATGGAGCACCGTTTATTTTTGCGAATTTCAACGGCACCAGCGGCGACGTGGATGTGATTACCCATGAATGCGGCCATGCGTTCCAAGGATATCTGGCGGCAAAGGATCCGATACAGGAACATTGGGATATTACGATGGAAACGGCGGAAATTCATTCCATGTCCATGGAATTTTTTACGGGAAAGTGGTTTGAGAAGTTTTTCGGTGACAGGGCAGAGGATTTCAGGATGATGCAGTTGGAGGATGCGGCAATTTTCATTCCTTACGGCTGTATGGTGGATGAGTTCCAGCATATTGTTTATGCCAATCCGGCTCTGACGCCGGAAGAAAGACGGCAGGAATGGATGAAGTTGGAGAAGGTATACCGGCCTCATATGGATTATGAAGGGGATTCGTTCTTTGGGCAAGGAGGATTCTGGCAGAAACAGCATCATATTTACCGTTATCCGTTCTACTATATTGATTACTGCCTTGCACAGACTTGTGCGTTTGAATATAAGGTAATGATGGATGAGGATTATGAAAAGGCTTGGCAGAGTTACCTGAAATTATGCAGGCTGTCCGCATCGGGCTTTTATACGGATATGCTGAAAGAAGTCGGGTTGGAAAGTCCTTTTGAGGATGGATGCTTGGAAAATATTGTTTCAAAATTAGAGAAAAAACTGAGTTGACCTCACTGTAAACACGCTCCGGAGCGTGTGCTGATTACTTCAGGATTCATGCAATGAGGCATTAGGAATTGCTTCATGCTAATATCCCCTGCCGTATAAGGCAGGGGATAATTTTTCGGACTGAGCCTGCGTAAGGTGTGAGACAGGCATTTCCAATTGCAATTTTAAATTCGTAAAGTCCGCAGGGCCGTTTTCCAGATAAAATTGGTGGAAACGGTAGTCGCTGTAGGCATCTCCCCAAATTTTCATGGCTTCCTGCTTTAAAGCCAATATTTCCAGATAGCCAAGATAATATTTTAGGTAGGTGGCAGGCTCTTCCACAATATATTCATAAATGGAACGTGTGGTGGCCGGCATGGAAATGCCTACGGAGGACAGCATTTTATGTACCTCGCTGTAACCTGCACCTTCGTAATGGACGGCAATATCAATGAGGGAATAGAGGCAAAGCTGAATCTGCCGGTCCAGCTTGTAGACCTCATATAATATTTCCGCTTCCGGTAAATCCTCTTTCATAAGCGATTTGGCATAGTCATAGGATTCCAGTTCCACATACATGGCCCAGCCTTCCACATAACCGCCGTAATTCAGAAGGGAACGGAGCAGATTCGCACCTGTTTTCCTGAAATAGAGCTGACTGTACACAGTCTGGTACAAATGACCGGGATAGCCCTCATGAGCCAGAGTGGTATAGAGTTCGATGCCGTGAGGATTATTTTGCCGGTTGATATAGATGACATTTTCATGGATATCGTCCATGGGGGGTGTGAGGTAAAAGGCCGGGCTGCAATATTCCTCCAGGTTTTCGGAAATATATTTTATGGTGCAGACAGGCATCTCGCCGCTGTCCGCTTCGGGTTCGGAAAACGTTTCTCCTGCTTGAAGCACTTCCTTTAAATCGGGAAATTGGCCGGACATGACTTGCTGAAGGTTTTGAAGCATATCCGAGGGTTTGGTGTATGCAAAAGCGTCGGCAGAGGAACCCGGCAAGGAAGCCAGCCCGGGATTTTTCCGCAAAAGGGCGGTAAGGGATTCCAGATTGTCATTGAAATCCCGGAACAGCATCATTTTAATATCATCAATATCCCGGTAGGAGCCGGTGTTGGAATGTATCAGGTACAGATAGTACTTTCTGCCCTCCGGGTAATGGAAAAGACCGTTTTCGTTTGTGCCGCTTCCTTTTAAAAGTAGCAGTTCATCTCCGATTTTCCGGTAGGCGGGAAGCATTACGGTGGTAAGAAGACGGGAATTCTCTGACAGATAGCCGGTTTTTTCTTCTTCCGTGATAAGTCCGTCCCGAAGCAATGGCTCCAGCCGCTCTTCGAAGGTGGTGTTCAGAAAATGCTTTTCCGATTCCAGCAGGGAAGAATCCATGATAGTGTCGCATTGCCGGATTACTTTATCTACAGAGTAGTCAGGCATGAATAAGCCAAGGGCCGACTGGTCTTTCAGATAATCGGCAATTCCTTCAAAATAAGTGTCGGTCTGCTCCAACAGGGAGAGGTAGTCCTCTACATCCTGTTTGGTGCGGAACGTATACTCTGCCAATAAAATAGGAAGCTGGGACTGTGCACCCGAGGAGGGGGAGAGGGGATTGGAATAGTAGTACATTTCCATTCCCTCCTTTTCACATTCCAAATAGGGCAGCAGCAGGCGGTAGGTGTAGGCATCGCCGTCCTTCAGCTTTTTTTCGTTCAGCCCATGTAGAAAGTCCAGGGAAGCGTTCAGTTCTTCCTTGGCGTTCTCGGTCCTTTCTTTGGAATAGGAAGGGAGGACCGGGGTATAAGTATCTAAACCGTAGTTGGCGGGAAACGCTACAGTATAATGCATGTTCAAAGTATTGCCGGTCAGTTCGGAAAGAAAGAATTCGTCACAGAAATCCTGAAAAGCCCGGGCATCCCTGCCGGCAAAAAACAGAACTGTGCCGGAAAGAAGGATAAAGCACAGGGCGGAACATAAAACAGCCTTGCGCTTGGTGGAAAGAGTCGGGAAATTAAATTTTTTCACTGGAGTTACCTGATGCTGTTTTTTCCAGTATATGTGCGGCAGGCAGGAAAAATGACAGCACGGAAATCAATTGGGGGTTTTATGATTGCCAGCTGCCAGACCCGGGAGCCTACGGACAGCCGGTGCCATGGGGCAAGAAAGCCGGCCTGCGCACAGA
>CAJTVK010000035.1 GCA_910579645.1 uncultured Lachnospiraceae bacterium
GGTTTAGGGGTTTAGGGGGCGGCAGCTTTCTGCTTCCAGGAGGCGGGAGGGGAGGGTAAGGGAAAAATCCGCGTTTTCTTTTTTTATGTTTCGTAGCAGGGTGTGGATGAAGAGCCGTCCAAGCAGGGCGGAATCACGGACGATGCCGGTGATGCGGGGGACGGAGTATTCTCCGGCGGTAAAATGGTCGCAGCTGGCTACGGAAATGTCCGCGGGGACGGAAAGGCCTATGTCCCGGAAGGCACGGACGGCTCCGATGGCTACATTGTCATTGGCGGCAATGACTGCCGTGAAGGAACGGGATTGTCCCGCCAGCCGGAGCGCGGCCTGATAGCCGTCTTCTGCATAGTAGTCGGTAAGTACGATGTGGTCGGGGTTTTCCGGCAGGTGGTGCAGGGAAAGCAGGCTGCGGTAAGCCGTCAGCCGTATTTCCGTGATGCGTACTCCGGCATTGCCGCCGAGAAAGGCTATTTCCCTATGTCCGAGGGAGTAGAGGTGGTGGAAGACAGCGGTGACGCCGGAGCCGTTTTCGGGTTGGAGGAAATGGCAGGAACTGTCGGGAACGGGGTGTCCCATTACGACTACGGGGATGCTGTCTCCTAGTCTGTTCAGTGCCTCAAGATAGCCGGGGGAGGGGGACATGAGGTCAATTTGGCCGCCCAGCACTAAGGCTCCGTCTACCCGGTGCTGAATCAGTCTGCGGAAATATTCTTCCTCGCCGGATTCTTTGTCGTTTTGGCGGAAGGAGGTGTTGTATAGGAGGAGGGTATAGCCGCTTTGGTTCGCTTCTTTCTGGATTTCCAGGAAGAGGGAATAAAAGTAGGGGTTGGATATGTCGGGAATGACGATGCCAAGAGTCATGGTGCGCCCGGAACTTAAGCTTCTGGCATGGGTATTGGGGGTGAAATGATATTTTTCAATGACTGCTTCAATCTGCTGTCTTTTTTCGTCGGAGACGGTTACCGTGCCGTTGAGGTAGCGGGATACCGTTGCCATGGAGACATTGCTTTCTAAGGCTATCTGCTTAATGGTAATGTTTGTTTTCATGGGAATCTCCTTTTGGTTTGTTGTTTTTCGGCTGAAGACCGTAAAATGTGTCGTGGTTTTTCTGCATCTCTATTATAGTTTGAAAAGAGAAGAAATGCAATGAAAACGTTTGCAGAATATGGCATATGTCATTTTGGAGGCAAGCGGCAAACGCAGAAGCACTATAATTTCTGTCTGGACGGAACACTGGAACGTGTCTAAAAATTCATTTCTTTCATCTGTAAATGATGTATCTTTCCGTTGTTTTTCGCGATATTTGCTCCGAATGCTGGTTACATAGCCCGCTATGCGCTTTTTTGCAAGAGTATCAATACCCTTGAATGCATATGTTGTTAATTTTCCGCAAATTATGATGCGCATCCGGCAAAAAATAAAACAAAAAGTTATAGAATATAGAAAAAATATATTGAATTATTACTAATAGTATGATAATGTAAGAAATATGAAAACGCTTTCACAATAAATGGTTTTGCAGAAACAGTGTTTTGAAGAGGTATAGGAGGGGATAAAGGGCAAAGGGGATAAGAGGGTGTTCCGTTATTGCAAAAGTGCGCCGCGGCGCGCGGAAAGGAAGGAAGATGGAATCATATATCGGAATTGATTACGGCGGTACGAAGCTTTTGATTGGGGAAGTGGACGGAAACGGGAAACTGCTGTCCCATATGCGTTTTGAAACCGGGAAGCGGGAGCAGGGAGAAGTAGTGAGGCATTTGCTCCAATGCCTGCAGGTCTATAAGGAAAAGGTACTGCAGCAAGGGCAGGTAAAGGGGGCAGGAATCGGAATCATAGGGGTGAGCAGCCATAAAACGGGGATTTGGCATTCCGTGAATCATGAGCCGGGAGAGGCGGTTCCGCTCGCCGCCATGGTTTCGGAGGTGCTGGGAGTGCCGGCAGCTTTGGACAATGATGTGAGGAGCGGTACGACTGCCGAACTTCTGTGGGGCTGCGGGAAATACAGCAGGGATTTCATATATCTGAGCGTAGGCACGGGATTGGCGGCCGGCATGGTGATTGACGGAAGGATTCTGAGGGGAGCCAATCAGAATGCCGGGGAAATCGGGCATATGACGGTAAAAGGCTCTGCCGAAAGGCGGTGTGCCTGCGGCCGGCTGGGCTGCGCGGAACTTTCCGCCTCCGGCTCCGGTATTGCCGGAAGCATAAGGGAACTGCTCGGAAAGTATCCGGCAGGCCGGGCGGAAGCGGAACATATGGCATATCGGACGAGGCCTGCCGGAACGAGGAAAGGCTGCGCGGACGGAAAGGAAGGATATGGGGGAATTATTGCGGAAGGCCGGGCGGCAGACGTGAAAGAGGTGTTCCGCCTGGCCAGGGAAGGAGAGGCGACGTGCAGCCGGGCAGCGGAAGAAGCCGCAGCGGTATTGGCGGAGGTGATTCATAACCTGGTGCGCACCAGTGATCCGGATACCGTTGTGCTGGGCGGGGGAATTATGCAGGACGCGTGGTTTCTGGAACAGGTGACGAACAGGCTGCATCCGGTCACTATGAGGGGCGTGAAGAACGGTGTCCGTATTTCGGAACTGAAACCGGAGTGGATCGGAGTGACGGGAGCCGCCGCCGTGGGAAAAATATATTGCGAAGGGTTAAGATAAGGTAGGAAATAAGGCAGGAAACAATATAGTAGGAAATAATATAGGAGGATTCCGCAGAAGCGGGGACGGAGGTAAATATGAAAATTACGGTTATGGAAAATGAAAAAAAGTTTGATGAAGCTGCGGCCTGGAGAATTATAGGGCAGATATTGGAGAAACCGGATGCGGTCATCGGTTTCTCTACCGGACAGACTACGGGGAATATGCATGCCATTGTCAGCGAGATTTACGGACTGCATCCTTTTGATACGTCGCAGGTGACGTTCTTTAACGTGGATGAACTGGTAGGTCTGCCAAGGAGTTACGAGGGAAGCTGCTATGCGATGATCAAACGGCAGCTTTGCATTCCGCTTGGGATTCCGGAAGAGCGTTTTATCATGCCGGGAACCATGGATATAGATTTTGAACAGGAATGCCGTTGGTTTGAAGGGGAAATAAGTAAGAGGGGAGGGGCGGACTTGCAGATGCTGGGCATCGGATGGAACGGCCATATCGGGATAAACCAGCCGGGAACGCCTTTTGGCAGCAATACTCAGGTCTGTGATATGGACGAAAGGTTTGAGGCAAAGGTGAGAAGGGAAACGGAGGTGCCGGAGAACCGCCGTCTGGGAGGTCTGACTCTTGGAATTAAGACAATTATGCATACAAAAAAGATTGTGCTGATTGCAAAAGGGAAGGAGAAAGCGGAAATTATTAAGAAAGCGGTGCAGGGACCGGTGACGGAAGCAATTCCTGCTTCCGTGCTGCAGCTTCATCCCGATTGTGAAGTGCTGCTGGATGCGGATGCGGCCTCTTTGTTATAAACCATGCCGCAGGCAGGAAAACGGTGAGCGGCGGAACGGAAAGCCGGGCACTGTCGTATCGAAAGGGCATGACGAAAAAACAGGAAAAGGTCAGGGAAAGGTTATGAGGAAAGAGTTTGCGGAAGAACTGATAAGGAGCGGCTGGATACACCGTCCCCTTTCCGTGAAGCGGGAGGGCAGCATGGATGCGGAGCGGAAAAACAGGAGTGTGCTTGCCGCAAAGGAAGTATGGGCAGGGAGCGGCGGCGCTTTCCTATGTCGGGAGCAGGGGCAGTGCCGGATTCTTTCCCGCAAGGTTTGCCGGGACGGTGTCTGCCGGGAGGAACGGTATCTGGAAATGGAAGGGGCGCTGCGGCAGGACGGATGGCCGGAAGGGATGCCGCAGGACGGAGACTGCGCTTATTACGGGAATCTTAGCGCGGCGCTTTTGCCGGGGCGGCAGGACTGGTCGTCCTACAGCCGGCTCCGTTTCCGGGTGAGGCCGGTCTGCAAGGAGCTTCATACCATAAGTCTGTCGGCCTGGGTGAAAAACGGCGGCGAAGAGAAAGTGCCGGATGAATTCGGCAGGACCGGGCAGCATATGGTGAATCTGGAAAACGGCGTATGGAACGACTGCATCTGGGAGTTTGGCTCCATGGCCAGGGATTGCATAGAGGAATTGGAGTTCCGGTACCGGCTCAGCGGCAGTGATACGGGATTTGGCGAAAAGGCTGTCTTTGAAATCAAGGATATTTTTCTGGAACAGACAGAAGAGGAAAAAAATCAGGGCTGGGAAACGGAAGGGGGACAGATTTGTTATGATTCCTGCGGCTATTTTCTGGCAGAGGAGAAAAAGGCGGTCACGGATTTGACGGAAGGGAAGTTCCGGGTGGTGACAGCGGACACGGGGGAAACGGTCTTGGAGAAATGTGTGGAAACCGTGTATTTTCACGGGACTGCTTACGGAGTCCTGGATTTTTCCGAAGTGCGTCAGGCGGGGGATTACCGGCTGACGGCAGAAGGGCGGGAAACCTTGGAATTCCAAGTGGGCACGGACTGGGCGGAGGAGATGGTTTGGAAAGGGCTGAATTTCCTTTTCTGCCAGCGATGCGGTTATCCGGTTCCGGGAAAGCATGGCCGCTGCCATGGAGACTGCTATGCCGAACATAAGGGGGAACGCATCTCTTATGCGGGGGGATGGCACGATGCGGGGGATATGTCCCAGCAGACTGTGCAGACAGCGGAAATTACGGAAGCATTGTTTGGCATAGCCGGGCGGCATAAGGGAAATGCCCTGCTGTATGAGAGGGTGATGGAGGAGGCTTGCTGGGGACTGTCCTTTGTGCTGGGGACAAGATTCGGAGACGGTTACCGGGCAACCAGTCTGGGTCTGATCCGATGGACGGACGGGATAACAGGAAATCAGGACGATGCCTCCAATGTCCGGGTGTTTCATCACGGGATGGATAATTTCATATGTGCCTGCGCGGAAGCGGCGGCGGCGGGGGCTTTGCAGGATTATGACCCGGAAAGCGGCCTGGCGGCCTTGGAGGCGGCGAAGGAGGATTACCGGTTTGCCATGGAGCGGTTTTCGGAATACGGCTTTGAACTTCCTGTTATGTGGGAACATACCTATGGTTCCCCGGTGTCGCTCTGCTATGCCGTGATAGGCAAATGCGCCGGCCTGCTGTATGAAAGGACGAAGGAACGGAACTATGCGGAGGATGTACGCAAGTGGGCGGGAAAGCTTCTGGAATGCCAGGAAGAGGAAGGGGAGCCGTGGGGCTATTTTTACCGGGACGGCACAAAAGAGCATATCGTTCATTTCAGCCATCAGGCGAGGGAGGCATATTATGCGGACTGCCTGATTGCGGCCTGCCGTCTGTGCGGGGAAGGGGAAGAGGGAAAAGGTTTTCGGCGGGGGCTGGAACGGTACGGGGATTATTTCGAAGCCCTGATGGGACATGCTTCCCCTTACGGAATGATGCCGGCAGGGTTTTACAGGGAGGAAGAGGCGCGGCACGAAGAGGTCTTTCGGCGGATGCACTTGCTGTCCGATTACGGACGGTGCAGGGAAGACTATGTGAAACAGGTGAGGGAAGGGGAAAGGCTTCCGGGAAATCTGTTCCTGCGTCAGTTTCCGGTATGGTTTTCCTTCCGAGGAAATACTAATGTGCAGCTTTCCATGGCGCAGGCAGCTTTGCGGGTGGGGAGATTCTTAGGCAGGCCCGGCTTGGTGCAGGCTGCGGCAGAGCAGATTCATTGGCTCAACGGAAAGAACCCCTTCCGGCAGTCGCTGATGACGGGAAACGGGAAAAGATATGATTTTTTCTATGCGGTATTTCCCGGCATATGCGTGGGACAGGTTCCCGTAGGCATTCAAACTAAAAAAAATGAAGATTTTCCCTATTGGCCGGCGGGAAATCAGGCCACTTACAGAGAAGTATGGACTTCCCCCACAATAAAAGTGATGGATATTTGCGCCGAATTGCTGAAATATTAGGATAAAATAACGAAAAAGCAGAATCTGGAAATCGAAAAAAACAAAAAGTATGGAACTATTTCCCAATGGAAAACATTTTTTTGAGTTTATTTTTATAAAATGCTTGTAATCTAACAAAAAGTATGATAATATTGGAATTACAAAAAAGAAATACAGAAATGAACTGACAAAAAGTAAGATAAGGAGGAGAAACATGAAGAGAAAGTTAGTTGCAGGGTTATTGACAGCGGCACTGGCGATAGGTACGCTTGCCGGATGCGGTAATTCTAATGAACCGAAAGAAAATGCGGCTTCCGGAGGAAGCACAGGCACTACGGACACGGGTGCTGCGGACGCAGGCACGCAGCAGGCGGACAGCACGGAAGGGGAAGCGGAACAGAGTCAATCGGGGGAAAGGGAAAAAGTGGTATTCTGGTATTCCCACACCAACGAAGAAGGTAAAGTGTTTGAAGAGGCAATCAAGGCGTTCAATGAAAGTCAGGACAAATACGAGGTGGAAGGCTTAAGCGTTATGGATAAGCAGAAAATCATCGTTGCGCTGGCAGGCAGTGATGCCCCGGATGTGGTGGAAGTATCCAATCAGGATATTCTTTCCTATGCAAACTCAGGATTGGTAGAGTCCGTGACCGACTTGGCGGCGGCAGACGGATATGATTTGGGCAGCATCTATGCGGCACAGGCTTTGGAAGCGAATGCAGTGAATGATGTGGTGTACGGCGTTCCTTTTGCATCCCAGATTATCCAGATGTTCTACAACAAAGACATTCTGGAGGAAATCGGATACAGCGAACCGCCCAAGACAATGGAGGAACTTTATGAAATGGCAGAGAAAGCCACGGAAGTGGATGCAGACGGAAATATCTCCCGTCTCGGATATCCCCTGTTCCCGTTGGCAAGCGCAAGGCAGGAACTGATTTATGCGTTCGGCGGAAGATGGTGGTCGGAAGACGGCACCACGCTGACGCCCGACGACCCGCTTATCCTGGACAGCCTGAATATGAATATGAAGTTCCGTGAGAAATACGGCGTGGAAAAGGTACAGGCTTTCGTGGCTTCTGCCAACACAAACCGTTATACGGAAAACGATATGTTCTTTGCCGGAAAACAGCTGTTCCGTTTCGACGGTCCTTGGCTTGCCACTATGGCAGCGGACTGGGGCCCGGATGTTAATTACGGCGTGGCATTGATGCCCGGCACGGAGGCAAACCCGGATCTGCTTGGTTCCAGCCGTTATGAGACAAACAGCCTGGGCATTCCGGTAGTGGCTAACAACAAAGAAGGCGCTTGGGAATTTGCGAAATTCTTCACCAATTCACAGGCGACGAAAGATACGCTTATGGGAATCGGAAACCTTCCCACTACTTTAGAACTGTATGAAGATGCAGACATCTTGGCTATGCCTAACTTCGAAGTATTCGTTGAGGCGTTGAAGACGGAAAACGGCGTGCAGTATCCGAAGATTGCAGATTTGGCAAAATATACATCCTTAATCGAAGAATATCTGGATTATGTATATAACGGCATGAAGACTCCGGAAGAGGCTATGGCCGAGCTGGCTGAGCAGGCGCAGATGCTTCAGTAAACAGTATTTGGGCTTGCGATAATCGGTACTTAATTAGGCGGAGCATATTTTATGGGGTCGAAGTGGTTCCTTGCGGATGTCCCGTAATGTATGCTCCTTTTTTATGCGCACGGACACCCAAATGAAATATGTCAGCAGGAACTGACGGGTGCCCGGTGCGTGAGCAGGGGGGAATCTTCCCTGCTCGATTCTCATTATATTTTAAGACACGTTTCAGAGCTGCTTTGCCGAGCGGACGGTTTGGCGAAGCTGCCGGTCAGGAGGTTTCAGATGGAAAAAAGAATGGCGAAAAGAAAGAAGCAGTACAGCCGCCGGGACAATATAAACGGTTTCCTGTTTGCGCTGCCTTGGATTATCGGTTTTACATGCTTCAGCATCATACCTCTGCTCACATCTCTTTATTACAGTTTTACGGAGTTTAATCCGGTGAAAGACCCGGTGTGGGTAGGGCTTGATAATTTCCGGTATATTTTGAAAGATCCGCTTGTTTTGAAAAGCTTGAAAAATACTTTGTTTATGGCATTTGTTTCCACGCCGGTGAACCTGTTCATTGCCTTGCTTCTGGCGACGCTGCTGAACAGGAGTTTTAAAGGGAGAGGCGTGGCAAGGACAATCTTCTTTATGCCTTCCATTATTCCCATGATTGCGGCGACGATGGTATGGATATGGATGTTTGACCCTACTTACGGCTATATCAACCGGGTTCTGGGAATGCTCGGGATTACCGGACCGTCCTGGCTGATGAACCCGGCATATACCAAGTGGGCATTGGTGCTGATGGGGACATGGTGCACGGGCACTACCATGTTGATTTGCCTGGCGGCCCTGCAGGATGTGCCGAAGAGTTATTATGAGGCGGCGGAGATTGACGGAGCCAATGCCGTGCAGAGATTTGTTAAGATTACGCTTCCCTGCGTGGCCCCGGTGCTGGTTTATCAGGCTATCCTCAACATAATCAATGCATTCCAGTATTTCACGCAGGTATACGTTATCATCAATGCCAGCAGCGGCGGCGGGTCCAGCAACGCGGGAGGCGGCCCGGCCAACTCCATCTTAATGTATCCGCTGTATCTGTTCAACACGGCGTTCTCCTATATGAAGATGGGAAGGGCTTCCGCAATGGCATGGCTTTTGTTTATCGTGGTCAGCGTGATGACGTTCCTGATGATAAAAGTGACGAAAAAGTTTTCTCAGAACGGAGCCGGGGACGAGTAGTGCAGGAAAAAGCACGGACAGATTTTAAGAAAGGAGCATGGTCATTCATATGAAAAAATCCAGTGGCTATTATAAGAAAAAATTAAAGAAAATCCCGGTGACGGTGCTGATGCTTGTATTGTGCGTCATCTTTTTGTCCCCGTTCCTCGTTATGGTGACAACTTCCTTAAAGACAAATGCGGATGCGTTCCAGCTGCCTGTGAAGCTGTGGCCGAGGGAAGTCGTATGGGATAATTATCCGGAAGCAATGGAACAGATTCCGTTCCTTCGGTATTTCAGGAATACGATTATCATTACGGTCTTTTCGGTGGCAGGGCAGCTTATTTCCACACCCCTGATTGCCTATTCCTTGGCAAAAATCAAATGGCGGGGAGCTACGCTTATTTCCAGCCTGATCATGGGTACGATGATGATTCCGTATACCGTAACGATGATACCGCTTTACAGAATATGGAATAATCTGGGGCTGACCAATACATATCTGCCGCTGATTGTGCCGATGTTCTGCGGAAGCCCCTTCTATATTATCATTATGCGGCAGTTTTTCACAGGGCTTCCCAACTCCCTGATGGAGGCGGCCAAGATTGATGGAGCCAGCGAGTTTAGGCGTTATGTCAGCCTGGCATTGCCGCTGTCCAAGCCGGCTCTTACCACGGTGGGCATCCAGTCCTTCATTGCCGCTTGGTCCGATTATCTGGCACCGTTGATTTATATTAATAAGACGGAAAAACTGACGCTGTCTCTTGGCCTGCAGCAGTTTCTGGGAACCTTTTCCACGGACTGGACGCATCTGATGGCAGCGGCTACCTTGTTTGTCATACCGGTCATTATTTTCTTCCTTATTTTCCAGAAGAACTTTGTGGAAGGAATCTCAACCTCGGGCTTAAAGGCATAGGAGGCAGGATATATGGAAAACAGATTAGACTTAAACGGCATATGGAACTTAGAATCCCCGGGATGGGAAAAACCGGTGAAGGCACAGGTGCCGGGCAGTGTGTTGGCGGAAATGCTGGAAAACGGCCTGGCGGAAGACCCTTATTGGCGGACTAACGAATATAAAGTGCGGGAACTGTTCCGGCAGGACTACAGTTACAGCCGCAGCTTTACGGTTCCGGCACAGATACTGGAAGCGGATGAAATTCTGCTGGTATTCGAAGGGATTGATACGGTGGGGGATATTTACCTGAACGGGGAACTGCTGGGGAAAGTGAAAGACATGCACAGGACTTGGCGGTTTGACGTGAAAGGCAGGGTGAAGGAGGAAAATGAACTGAAGGTTTTGCTTCATGCCCCTATCCGTTACATCGAGGAAAAGCAGGAAGGCAGCGACATTACCTATTCTTCCACCGGCTCCATGCTCGGAAACGGCGCGCTGCGGAAAGCCCATTATATGTTCGGATGGGACTGGGGTCCTCAGCTTCCGGACGCGGGAATCTGGAGAAGCGTATACATAGCTTATGCCTGCGCCGCCAAGCTGGAGGATGTCCGTATCCGTCAGCATCATAAAGCACAGGCGGTCACGGTGGAAGTGGACTGCCCGGTACGGGTATTCGGGGACGCGTCGGCGGAAGTGAAAGTATGCGTCACGGAACCGGGAGGCAGGGTACAGGAACATGCCGTGCCGGGGACTGCCGGCAGCAAGGTAAGCATAGAAATAGAAGAGCCTGCTCTTTGGTGGCCGAACGGGTACGGGGAACAGCCTTTATATAAGGTGGAAGTATCCCTGACATCCGAAGGGCGGCTGTTGGAAAGCAAAGAATACCGGATTGGGCTCAGGACGGTTACCGTCAGCACGCAGAAGGATGAGTGGGGAAATGAATTTGCCTTTGTGGTGAACGGACAGAAGATTTTCGGCATGGGCGCGAACTATATTCCGGAGGATAATGTGCTGCCGCGGCTTAGCCGGGAGAGGAGCGAACGTCTGGTGAAGGACTGTGCGGCGGCAAACTTTAACTGCATCCGTATCTGGGGCGGCGGTTATTATCCGGAGGATTATCTGTACGATGCCTGCGACCGATACGGGATATTGGTGTGGCAGGATCTGATGTTTGCCTGCAATGTGTATGAACTGGATGAGGAATTCGAGGAAAATATTCTGGCGGAAACAAGAGATAACGTGCTGCGGCTCCGCCATCATGCCTGTCTGGCTCTCTGGTGCGGGAATAATGAGATGGAATGGCTGTGGGACGGCGGCGGCCGTCTGAAAGGCCATCATCCGAGATACAAAGGCGATTATATTAAGATTTTCGAAATGCTCCTGCCAAGGGAAGTGAAGAAATATGACGACCAGACTTTTTACTGGCTGTCTTCTCCCTCTTCAGGCGGAAGCTTCGATGCTCCCAATGACTGGAACAGAGGGGATAACCATTACTGGGATGTATGGCATGCCAATAAACCGTTTACGGAATATAGGAATTTCCATTTCCGGTTCTGCTCCGAGTTCGGTTTTCAGTCCTTCCCTCATAAGAAAACATTGGAAAGCTTCAGCTTAGAGGAAGACAGGAATATTTTCAGCGAAGTGATGGAGTCCCATCAGAAGAACGGGCAGGCCAATACCAAGATTTTTTCCTATGTGTCGGAATATTACAGATACCCGAAGGATTTGGAAAGCATTGCCTACATTTCCCAGATTCTTCAGCTGAAAGCCATTCAGTACGGCGTGGAGCATTGGAGAAGGAACTGGGGAAGGTGCATGGGTTCCATTTACTGGCAGCTGAATGACTGCTGGCCGGTGGCGTCTTGGGCAAGCATTGATTATTACGGCAGATGGAAGGCACTTCATTACGGGGCAAAGCGTTTTTACGGCAGATTTATTGCCAGTGCCTGCGAAGAAGAGGAATTCAGCACGAAGGTCACTTATTATGTGCTGAACGAGTCTTTCCGGGAGCGGGATGCCGTTCTGGAAATCGCGCTTTTGGACAGGGAATTCCGTGTGCTGCATCAGGAGGAACTGCCGGTGCACTCCGGGGCTTTTGCCATGGAGCCGGTGAAGGAAGCGGACTTCGGGAATTGGATCGGAGAGGAAGAAGAGAAGAAACAGGTATTTGCCAGGTTCCGTCTGACCGAGGGCGGCGTGTGTGTCAGCACGGGAGTTACCATGTTCGTGAAGCCCAAATATTTTGCCTACCGGCTGCCGGTTTATGAAACGGAAGTGACGGAACGGGGAGAGGAGTTTGCGGTTTCCGTAAAGGCGGATACCTTTGCCAACTATGTGGAACTGTACTTGGAGCAGGCGGACTGCGTATTCAGCGATAATTATTTTGACATTACCGACGGACAGGGGGTTACGGTTACCGTCCGGAAGGAGGAACTGCCGGAAGGGATGACCGCAGAGGACATCAAGGCGCAGCTGCGTATCAAGAGCGTGGCGGAAAGTTATTGAGGGATAGGGCAGGAAAGCGGAAATGAGGTGGAATTATGAAAGAAGAATGGATGAGTCAGCTGGAAACGCCATGTATTGTCATTGACATGGAAAAGGCAAAGGCAAATATTGCAAAGACACAGGAGGAAACTTCCAAGTACGGATGTAAACTGCGTCCTCATATTAAAACACACAAAATGCCCCTGTTTGCCAGAATGCAGGTGGCGGCCGGGGCGGACGGCATTACCTGTGCCAAGATATCCGAGGCGGAGGTTATGGCAGAAGGAGGGCTGGAGGATATTTTCCTTGCCTATCCGCAAGTCGGGGAGGCAAAGATAAAAAGAGCCTTAGCTTTGGCCAAAAAAGTGAAGCGGCTGATTCTGGCAGTGGACAGCCTGGAATGTGCCGTTCCCTTGAACGAGGCGGCAGGAAAGGCCGGAATCCGTGTGGAAATCCGCATGGAGGTGGATACCGGGGCGAAGAGGACGGGAGTCGCCAGGGAGAAAGCGGCGGAATTGGCAAAGGAACTGGTAAAGCTGCCCCATCTGAAGCTGACGGGAATCTATACTTTTAAGAGTCTGGTTTATCAGGATGAGCCCACACAGGATAAAGTAATCGCCGCAAAGGAAGAGGGTGAGCTGATGGAACGGATTGCCGCGGAAATCCGCGGGGCGGGCATTGAACTGCAGGATATCAGCGCAGGCTCCACGCCTACCGGCATTGAAGTGGCTAAGACGGGGAAGGTAACGGAAATCAGGCCGGGCACTTATATTTTCAAAGATTATATGCTCTGCAAGGAAGGGGCGGCTGTTTTTGACGAAATTGCGGTACGGTATTATGCCACGGTAGTCAGCACGCCCTGCAAGGAATATGCCGTAATTGACGGGGGGACGAAAACCTTCCCTATGGATATCCTGCTGGATGCCGCGCCTTATTATTACCCGGGCTATGCTTTAGTGGAAGGCAATGAGGATCTGCAGCTGCGGAGAATGAACGAGGAGCATGGAATCATCACCAGTAAAAAAGGGGATACCGGACTGCGGGTAGGCGATAAGCTGACACTTGTGCCCATCCATGTATGCACGGCTATTAATATGCAGAATGCCGTATATATAGACTACGGCGACTGTCTGGAAAAGGAGACGGTGAAAGCCAGGGGCATGCTGGTTTGAACAGGTTGGGAGGCAGAAGGGCATGAGATATGTGATTCATAACGGAGAAATCTGTGACGGTATGGGAAACGCTCCCTTTCGGGGAGACTTGCTGATTGAGGACGGCAGAATACGGGAAATTGTCCGCCGGATCGCCTGCCCGGAAGGTTTGGGGGAGGAACTTGCAGGAGTCCATATAAATGCGGAGGGAAAAATCATTACCCCGGGGTTTATTGATACCCACAGGCATTGTGATTTGGCGGCATTATGTGACGAGGATTTCGGCATGGCGGAACTTTCCCAAGGACTGACAAGCGTGGCCGGAGGAAACTGCGGTTTGGGAATCTTTCCTTATACCCGGGAACACGGGAAGGAAATGGCGGATTTCGTGGAGCCGTGTTTGGGCATAGTCCCGGACAGCCTGCAAATACGGGATTATAGTCATTATAAAGAACTTCTGGAAGAAAAAGAGCTCCCCCTTCATGTGGGATGCTATCAGGGAATCGGCGCCGTGAAAGCGGCAGTGAAGGGATACGGGAAAAGCCCTTTTACTCCGGGGGAAATGGATAGGGCCAAAGGTTATGTGAGGGATGCGTTGGAAGCAGGCTGCATCGGGGTTTCATCCGGCATTATGTACCAGCCGGAATGCTATACCTCCCCGCAGGAGATGACGGAACTTCTGAAAGCGGCGGCGCCTTACGGCAGGCCGCTGGCCTGTCATATCCGTGGGGAAGGGGATAATCTGGTGCCTTCCGTGGAGGAAATCATAGGAATCTGCAAGGCAGCGGAAATCCCGCTGAACATCAGTCATTTCAAGGCGACGGGAATCCGGAATTGGGGAAAGAATATCCATCAGGCCATTGCGCTGATTGAGAAAGCGCGGGAAGAAGGCGGGGATGTGACGGTTGACTTTTACCCTTACTGCGGCGGTTCCACCACATTAATCAGCCTGCTTCCGCCGGAGACGGTGGAGGAGGATATGGCCCTGACCTTCCGGAAGCTGGAAACCGGGCAGGGGAGAGAAAGGCTGAGACAGTCTCTGTACCGGGAGCATAAGGGCTGGGACAATATGGTCACTGCCATCGGCTGGGAACGGATTCTGATCAGTTCCGTTACGGCAAAAGAGAACCGGGAACTGACCGGGCTGAACTTTTCGGAGGCGGCACGGCGCAGGGGATATGTAGAACCGGCGGACCTTATGGCGGATCTTCTGGTGCAGGAGGAAGGGAAAGTGGGCATTATCCTGCAAAGCATGTCGCAGGAGGATGTGGATACGGTGGCAAAGCTGCCTTATTCCATGCTGATTTCGGATGCTTTATACGGGGTCAGCGACTGTCCGCACCCGAGGCTGTACGGAGCTTTTCCCAGATTCCTGCAGGATTATGTGGTAAAACGTAAGATTTTCACTCTGGAAGAGGCAGTGCGGAAAATGACCTCCATGCCTGCCCGGAGGCTGAACCTGAAGGACAGGGGGGCAATACAAGAGGGCTTTTATGCAGACCTGAATATTTTCTCTTTGGAAGAGTTCAGGGATTACGCGGTATATGAAAATTCAAAGCAGCTGAGCGCAGGGCTGTCCTATGTGTTCACGGATGGCCGGATTGTGCTGAAAGACGGAGAAAGACAAGGAAAACGGAAGGCGGCGCTGCCGGAACCCCAGAGTGTCTGAAAAGGCTTTCTGTCAGATAAGCACTAAGACGCGTCCGGAAGCGGAAAACTGCCTAAGGCCGGTCTGAGTTTGGCTCGCTGCCCGCAGAATAAAATTTAATATAAGGAGAGAAGAAAGAATGAAAGACGTATATGAAATCATGAGAGAACAGAACATCAAATTGCCGAAGGCACCGGAAAAAGGCGGGCTGTACAGCCCGGCAAAGCGTTTCGGGAAGAATCTGGTGTATATTTCCGGCTGCGGCCCTGTGATTGACGCGCCGGTAAAGGGAGTGTTCGGCAAAGAGTTCACAAAGGAGGAAGGCCTGGAAATCGCCCGGAATGCCATGCTGAATGTGCTGGCCGTGCTGGAAGCGGAAATCGGGGATTTGAATAAAGTGAAGCAGCCCGTGAAAATACTGACTTTTGTTGCCAGTGACAACAGTTTTGATGCGCAGCCATATGTGGCCAACGGCGGTTCCCAGCTTCTGATTGATTTATTCGGCGCGGACAATGCACCGAGCCGTTCGGCCATCGGCGTAAACGTGCTTCCGGGAGGAATTCCGCTGGAAACAGAGGCTATGTTTGAACTGAACGAAGAATAATCCCGTTCCGGGCAGCGGCAGAACCTTTGCCAAACGGCCTGCTGCCTGCGGGAATGCAAAAGCCGGGTATCCGGTGAGCTGCCTCGGAAACGGCACGGAATGTAAGGTGTTTTCCGCAAGGCAGCGCCGGGCTCCGCCCGGTCGGAAATAACGCTGCTCCGGCTCCGGTTTCCGATTGGGTGGGTCCGGGTTTTCGGAGAAAACCCCGGCAGTATGGAGGATGAGATGGAACTGGACAGGTATCGGGACGAAAGCCTGAGCGATGAGGAACGGGTAGAGGATTTGTTGGGAAGGATGACGCTGGAGGAAAAAGCCTCGCAGTTAAGGCACAATGCGCCGGCAGTGAAACGTCTGGGGATTCCTTATTATAATTGGTGGAACGAAGCACTGCATGGAGTGGCCAGGGCGGGTGCGGCTACCGTATTTCCGCAGCCCATAGGTCTGGCGGCATCCTTTGACGATGAATTTCTGGAAGAAATCGGAGATATCACGGCTACGGAGGGGCGTGCGAAATATAATGAACAGGTGAGGAAGAATGACAGGGGATTATATAAGGGGCTTACGTTCTGGTCGCCCAATATTAATCTTTTCCGTGATCCGAGGTGGGGAAGGGGTCATGAAACGTATGGGGAAGACCCTTATCTGACAGCCCGGATGGGCGTTTCTTTTATTAAAGGCTTGCAGGGGAAAGGAAAAAGGCTGAAAGCGGCGGCCTGCGTCAAACATTTCGCGGCTCATTCCGGGCCGGAAAAAGGGCGGCATTCTTTTGACAGCGTGGTGAGCAAAAAGGATTTGGCGGAAAGCTATTTTCCGGCATTTGAGGCATGCGTCAGAGAGGCTTGCGTGGAAGGCGTGATGGGCGGCTACAACTGCATCAATGGGGAACCGGCCTGCGGAAGCTATCATCTGATTCAGGAAATTCTCAGGGAAAAATGGGGATTCCGGGGTTATTATGTGTCGGACTGCGGAGCCATCAAGGATTTCCACAAAAACCATATGATTACTAAAAACGAAAGAGAGTCGGCGGCGCTGGCATTGAAAAGCGGCTGTGACCTGAATTGCGGGGCAGTGTATCTGCAGGTGCTGCAGGCTTATGAGGAAGGGCTTCTTACGGAAGAAGAAATCCATAGGGCGGCAAAGCATGTGATGATGACAAGGATGCGCCTTGGCATGTTTGACGCGGAGACGGAATACGACAGCATTCCTTATGAGGAAAACGATACTCCGGAGCATCATCAGGCAGCGTTAAAGGCGGCGGAAGAGAGCATGGTGCTGCTGAAAAACGACGGCATTCTGCCCTTGCGGAAGGAAAATCTGAAAGCGGTGGCGGTCATCGGCCCCAATGCGGACAGCCGGGAAATACTGAAAGGGAACTACAACGGAACGGCCACCGAGCATTATACCCTTCTGGAGGGAATCCGGAAACTGGCCGGGGACGGCATCCGTGTATACTATTCCGAAGGCTGTCACCTTTACCGGGAAAATGTGGAAGCGTTGGCGGAAGCCGACGACCGCATTTCGGAAGCGGTTTCCATGGCGGAGCGCAGTGATGTGGTGTTTCTCTGCCTGGGGCTGGATGCAAGGCTGGAAGGGGAAGAGGGGGACGCCAATAACAGTTACGCAGGGGCGGATAAGAAGGATTTGGAGTTCCCGGATTCGCAGAAGACGCTTATGGAAGCCGTCTGCGGCACCGGGAAGCCGGTGGTATTTTTAATCAGCACGGGAAGCGCAATGAACCTGTCCTATGCGAAGGAACACGCAAACGCAATTCTGCAGACTTGGTATCCGGGGCAGATGGGAGGGATTGCCGCGGCCAATCTGCTTTTCGGAAAGGCAGTGCCCTCCGGCAGGCTTCCGGTGACCTTTTACCCTTCGGCAGAAGATTTGCCTCCTTTTGAGGACTACCGTATGGAAAACCGGACGTATCGGTATATGAAGGGGCAGGCTTTGTATCCCTTCGGATACGGGTTAAGCTACGGGAATTTCGTGTACCGGAACCTACGGGCGGAAAAAGGGACGTGGAACCGGAAGGATACGGTAAAAGTGCAGGTTCAGGTAACCAATGATTCTTCCTATGACTGTGATGAAATCGTGCAGATTTACATAAAACTGACCGGCAGCAGTCTGGCCGTCCCCAATGCCGCTTTGGCGCAGTTTCGGAGGGTTTCCCTGAAAGCGGGAGAGACAAAGGAAGTTGTTTTCGAGGTGAAAACCGTCTGCTTCCAGGTGGTGGACGAAGAAGGGGAAAGGCAGTGGGCCGAAACGGATACCATAGTGTATGCGGGGGGAAGCCAGCCGGACAGTGTAAGCGTTTCCCTGACCGGAAAGAAGCCTTTGGAAACGGTGATAAAGGCAGCGGACAGATTTTCGGAATGACGAAAGGGCAAGGGATTCGTAATGGATACGAAGAAGTATCTTTTTTCAAATAAGGATCTGGTGAAACTGATTCTTCCGCTGATAGCCGACCAGTTTCTGCAGGCACTGGTTGGGCTTGCGGATTCGGTGATGATTGCCAGCGTGGGGGAGGCTGCCGTTTCCGGCGTCTCCCTGGTGGATACGCTTATGTTTTTGGTCATCAGCATCTTTGCCGCTGCGGCTACGGGCGGGGCGGTGATTGCAGGGCAGTATCTGGGGAAAGGGAACGAAGAAATGGCATGCCGGGCGGCAAATGAACTGCTGCGATTTATCCTGAAGGCTTCTTTGGCAGTGACGGTTCTGGCGTATTTAGGCAGGAATCTGATCATACAGACGGTTTTCGGGAAAATCGAACCGGATGTGATGTATAACTGCAAAGTGTATATGCTCCTTGTATTTGTCTCCATTCCCATGATTGCATTATATAATGCGGGCACGTCTCTGTTCCGGGCAATGGGGGATTCCGCTCTTGCCATGAAAATCTCCCTTCTTATGAACGGCGTGAACATCGGGGGGAATGCCCTGCTGATTTACGGGCTGCACAGAGGGATTGAAGGGGTGGCGGTTCCTACGACCGTATCCAGAGGCGTTGCATGTGTGCTGATTCTTTATTATCTGGACAAGCCGAAAAACAGAATCCATATATGCCATCCCTTTTCCATGAAAACGGAGCCGATGCTGTTAAAGAAAATTCTGTATCTGGGGATACCCAACGGCTTGGAAAACAGCATGTTCCAACTGGGAAAAATTTTGGTGCTCAGCGTAGTTTCCGGTTTCGGGACGGCCTCCATTGCAGCCAATGCGGTAGCCAATAATATTGCTTCCTTTGCCATCCTTCCCGGGCTGGCCATGGGATTTGCCATGCTTCCGGTGGCCGCACAGTGTGTGGGGGCAGGGGATTTCGAAATGGTTTCTTATTATACGAAAAAACTGATGAAGGCAGTTTATGTATGCCTGTTCCTGTCGAATGCGGCCGTGGTGCTGCTCCTGCCCTTTATTATCCGGGCTTACGGGCTGTCGGAGGAAGCCGCCGGCTACACTTACCGGATTCTGCTTTTTTACTGCGGCTGCGTGGTGACGGTCTGGCCTCTTTCGTTTTTTCTTCCCAATACTTTAAGGGCGGCTGCGGACGTAAAATTCACCATGATTCTTTCCGTTGTTTCCATGTGGGTTTTCCGGATTGGCTGCAGCGTGCTTTTTGCCGTGCATATGGAGATGGGGGTATTCGGAATCTGGGCGGCCATGGGAGTGGACTGGCTGTTCCGCGGAGTCTGCTTCTCCGTCCGGTATGCAAGGGGGAAGTGGAGGCATATTTCGGTGGTCTGAAAAATGGATTTCCGTGTTTTCACAACAAACATGCTTTGAAATGACGCAGGAATGTGATATACTGAAAAAATCCGAAATATGGGCAGGTGTTGCCGACTGATGCGGCATAGGGCGGCAGCGGGCAATGCCGGCTGCGTCTGAAGTGAAATATCGGGGGAAAGAAGAGGGACGGCAGATGAAACTATTATATGGGACAGGGAATGAAGCCAAATTAGAGGCAATGAGGCACCGGCTGGATTCCCTGGGCATGGATTTGGAAGTCCTTGGGCTGAAGGATTTGGGGACGGAAATTCCGAGAATTCCGGAAGACGGGGCAACGCCGCTGGAGAATGCCGAAAGGAAAGCCAGGGGCTATTATGAAGCTTTCCATATCCCTGTTTTTTCCTGTGATTCCGGTTTGTATATAGACGGGCTTCCGGAATCGCTGCAGCCGGGAGTGCATGTAAGGACGGTAAACGGGAAAACTTTGAGTGACGGGGAGATGCTTGCTTATTATTCCGGGCTGGCGGCCAAATACGGGAATCTGACTGCCAGATACCGGAACGCAATCTGTTTTGTGAAAGACAGCAGCCATATTTATAGGGCTATGGAAAAGTCAATGGAGAGTGAACCGTTCCTTATAACGGCAAGGCCTCATGCCTATGGTATTTTAAAGGAAGGCTTTCCCTTGGACAGCATATCGCTGCATAAGAAGACGGGGAAGTATTATTATGACCTGGAAGACGGGGAACTGGATGTGCTGGCAGTGGAGGACGGCTTTTTGGATTTTTTCAGGAAATATCTTTGATGGGAAGGGCATAAAACCCATGCAAGGCAAATAAGACGGTTTCCTTGCATGGGTTTTGTTAAAGGATGTTGTTCTACTCCTTACATCTGTCGAATTCCGGGTTAAAGGCATAGAAATTTTTGGAGTCCAAATGCTCCTGCACAATGCGCAGCCCTTCACCAAACCGTTGGAAGTGAACGATTTCCCTTGCCCGCAGGAAACGGATGGGGTCGCATACTTCCTGGTCATGGACTAGGCGCAGGATATTATCATAGGTGGAGCGGGCTTTTTGCTCTGCTGCCATATCTTCCACCAAGTCAGTAATCGCATCGCCCTTGGACTGGAAGAAACAGGAATTAAACGGGATGCCTCCTGCCGACTGCGGCCAGAGAGCCAGTGTATGGTCCACATAATATTTGTCAAAGCCGCAAGCTTCAATTTCATCCATGGACAAATCTTTGGTCAGCTGGTATATGATGGCGGAAATCATTTCCATGTGTGCCAGTTCTTCCGTGCCTACATTGTGCTCAGAAATGTTCCAAATCAAGCCCTGTGCGGACAAGCCTAGTGCTTTCGGCTTATCTGTACATAGCTTTGTCAGCTATGAAAGAATTGGAAAATGGGATGAGGAAAGATACAGGAAAGGCGGCAGAAAGCCTTATTTTATCGAACTTGGCGGCACTCCGAGATGGATAAATCTCTATGCAGTAGCGGATGCAGATGTTTATTATAATTATGAAGCGTGAGAGAATGAGCTTGTCTGAATAGAGTTTGACAAGCTCTTTTTCTATAGGAAACCACACCATTATTAGTCTTACTCATGTGTACTTTACTAAGTTGACTTTTGGGAAAAAATCGGATATGCTATAGTAAAGTACACAATCGTTGAGAAATTTGAGTGCGGTTTAGTAGAGGTGAGACAATGCTTGATGAAAAGTCAATAAACGCTGTTAAGAAGATTTTTTCCAAACACGATTATATAATGACAACAGCTCAACTGGATTCCTATAGAATCTACTATGCGGATATTCAGCAGCTATTAAACGAGGGCTTCATTGAAAAAATCAAACGGGGCTATTATCATTGGACGGAAATCTATGGCGAACAGGAAGTTAAAATTATCAACCGTCTTTTCCCCGATGCGGTGCTTTGTATGGAAACTGCCCTCTTTTACTATCAATACAGCGACCGCAATCCTGCCGAGTGGAATATTACGATTGATAAAAATGTCTCCAGAAGCCGTACAAACATTGATTATCCATTTGTAAAGGCATATCGGGTTGAGCCTGTTTTAGTCCCCCTTGGCGAAACAAAAGGCAGCATTAACTTTGTGGATGTTCGTATCTATGACCGTGACCGTACCATTTGCGATGTGCTGCGGAATATGAACAAAATGGATAAGGAGATTTTTAATAAGGCAATACAAGGGTATGTAAAAGACCCGAAAAAAAATATACCGAACCTAATGGAGTATGCAAAGGTATTGCGTATGCAAAAGCGTGTAAAAGAATTGATTGGAGTGTGGTTGTAATGGCTGATGTAGCGGCATCTGTTTTGGCAAAGCTTAAGAATAAGGCGAAGGCGGCTGGTATCAGCTATCAGCAGTGCCTACAGCTTTTTATGCAGGAGGAGTTTTTGCGGAAGCTCTCAAAGTCTGGATATGAGGATACTCTTATTCTCAAGGGCGGATTGTTTATCTATACGCTCACCAATTTTGAAAGCCGAGCGACGATTGATGTGGATTTCCTGCTTCGTAGCGTTTCCAATTCATTGGACGAGGTAAAAGCACTTATCCTAAAAATTCTGGCTACGCCTACGGGCAATGATTATATTGAGATGACTGCGAAAGGATTTGAAGAAATCTCGCCGCAAAGGAAGTATCACGGCATCAGCACACAGATTATCGGAAAGATAAAAAATGTCCGTGTTCCTTTTAATGTGGACATTGGTGTGGGTGATGTGATTGTTCCCCGTGCTGAGCAACGGACTATTCATACACAACTCCCCGATTTTGAAGCTCCTGTCATTATGACCTATTCTCTTGAAAGCACTATTGCGGAAAAGTTCGACGCTATTCTGCAGCGGTTTGAACTAACAGGCAGAATGAAAGATTTTTACGATATTTACTATCTCGCAAGGACTTTTGATTTTGACGGAGCGAGATTGCAGACGGCAATATCCGGTACACTGGAACGGCGAGGGACGCCCTACGAAAAGGGCAGCTTCAAGCGTATTCTCACACTTGCCGAGGATGCGGACATGCAGAAGCGGTGGAAATTCTTTTTGAAAACTATAAAAGATGATACGCTTGAGTTTTCGGCGGTCATTGAGGAAATACAGACTTTCCTTGAGCCTGTATTTGAAGCGATTGTGAATGAGAAGGAATTTTTTCATATGTGGATTTGTGATAATGCAAACTGGAATGGAAAAGTACCGATATGTAGTAATGGATTAGGTTCAATGGGAGGATCTGAACCTATTTATTAAGAATAATGATTTAGATATTAGCAATGCAATTTCTATATTTGCAAATATATTGCATGGCGTAGATGCCATTCATAAACAACATATTGTTCACCGTGACTTAAAACCTGCTAATATTTATATTACTCAAAATGGCGATATCTATTACGCTAAATTAAACCCCGTTGTCGGCTCGGAGCAAGGCGGCAAACACAGACCCGTACTTATCATCTCCAATGATAAAGGAAACAAGCACAGTACTACAGTCATCGTGGCGGCAATTACGGGCATGGAACACGACAAAGCAAAACTCCCCACCCACATCATCGCAAAAGGCTATGAATGCCTTGAAAAAGATTCCATCATCCTGCTTGAACAGATAAGGACACTTGATAAACAACGCCTGCAAGAGTACATCGGTACTTTTGACAGGCGTTTCATGTTATTGGTAGATGATGCCTTGGCTATCAGCATCGGCATTTCCAAAAAGGACTAACCATCCCGTTATATCGTACAAACCCTAATGAATATTATATAGCGAGGTGGTGTTGATGATTGAAGTGTCGTGAGTTTGTCTATGTCGGAGAGCCTGCTCCGCAAATCACAGAACAGGAACACACAGCGTTTTATTTGCAATTTCAAAAGTCAATACTGGCTTCTCTGAAAAAAAGAGAACTATTGACACATTCGCAGTATGAGCGTTGTATCGAGGAAATAGAAAAGCAATACAGCAAGAACAACCGCAGCCAAGCCTAAACGCTTGGCTCTTTACATATGCTAAAGAACCATTACTGCTAAATCATGAAAAAATGTACGATTTCAAAATTTGCACATTCGACAACATACCTCTATGAAACTATACTTAAACTACGGCAAGGCTTTTGTCGGGAAAGGAGCTATTCTTATGTCAATAGATAAATACGAAACCCTCAATCAAGAGAGAAAAATACAGAATATGAAAAAGAGAGTTGCCGCTTACTGCCGTGTCTCCACGGACAATGACGACCAGGCAAATTCATTTGAAAGCCAACAGCGGTATTTCCGCCAGTATATCGAGCGCAATCCCGATTGGGAGCTTTATGCCATATTTGCCGATGAGGGCATCTCTGGAACGAACACAAAAAAGAGAAAAGAATTCAACCGCATGATTGCGTGTGCCAAAAACGGCGATTTCGATTTGATTATCACAAAAGAAATCTCCCGTTTTGCGAGAAATACCCTTGACAGCATATTCTACACTCGTGACCTCAAAAAGCACGGAGTGGGCGTTATCTTTCTAAACGACAACATCAACACCTTGGACGGCGATGCAGAGCTTCGCCTTGCCATTATGTCCTCTATCGCACAGGAGGAAAGCCGCAAGACTTCCGAACGTGTCAAATGGGGACAGAAACGCCAGATGGAACAAGGCGTTGTGTTCGGGCGCAGTATGCTCGGCTATGATGTAAAAGACGGCAAAATAACCATCAATGAAGATGGGGCGAAAATCGTCCGTCTTATCTTTCGCAAGTTCGTGGACGAGGGCAAAGGCACCCATGTTATCGCCCGTGAGCTTCGGGAGGAGGGCATAAATCCCATGCGTGTGAAAGAATGGAGCAATACCGTCATTTTACGAGTGATACGCAATGAAAAATACTGCGGCGACTTAGTGCAGAAGAAAACCTATACGCCAGACTTCCTATCTCATGAAAAGAAATACAACCGAGGACAAGAGGAATTTGTCATTCTCAAAGACCACCACGAGCCGATTATCTCCCGTGAGCTTTTCGATAAGGCAAACCGCATTCTGGATGCAAAATCGCTTTCGCAGGAGGGCAAGGCAAAACACAGCAACCGCTATCCGTTCTCTGGGAAAATCAAATGCGGCAGATGCGGGGCAAGCTATGTTGCCCGATACAGAACCCGAAAAGATGGAAGCCAGTATAAGGCATGGCGTTGTTTTGAGGGAGCAAAACACGGAAGCCCCCACATCGACAAAGCAGGGAACCAAGTGGGCTGCTCTGGAACAAGCATCCGCAACGAAGAAGCCATCCACATTATGTATCTTGTCTGCAAACAGCTCACCATTGACCGCCAGAAAATAGCGGATAACTTGATTAAGACGATTAACAAGGTGATTTCACTGGATATGACAGGTGCAGATACAAATACTCTGGAGGATAAAATTGAAGCAGTACAGAAAAAACGCACTGATTTGATTGACCTTTACACAAGCGGCGATATCGACCGTGATGAATTTACGGCTCTTAGGGCAAAATACGATGCTGAAATCGACAGTTTGAAATCTATGATGGAAAGCATGGAAAAACAGCAAGTTGTAATTGCGAAGCAAAAGGAACTGATGGAGGACATTAAAAACGCCGTGGATGAGCTTATCGGCGGCATTGAGTACGAGGATGAATTTTACACACAGCTACTTGACAAGATGGTGATTAACGACAGAGAGAACATAGATGTATATCTGAATTTACTTCCCCTTAAATGGAGCTATACGGTTGCGGGTAGCATAAACTGTCCACAGGGCGAAAACTGTCTAAAGAACAGACAGTTGCTAAAAAAAGCGTTAGCCTCTGAAAGGAACATTTCAGAGGCTTCCGTGCCGATGTCGGTCAGCAGCCCTGCCACATGGAACGGCATAGTGTAGCGTTGTGAGAGATAGCGCATGGAAGCGGCCAGTTCACCGTCCGGGCCGCCGAATTGGCTGATGATGACCTGTGCAAGCTTGGCGTTCGGCTGGGTAATCTTCACGGGGTACTGCAATCTTTTTTCATAATTCCACATTTCCTAACATCCTCCTTCCCACGGCATAGGCTGTAATGCCCATTTCCATTCTTTGCAGCTGTTATCGGCCACGGAAAGGGAGAGCGGGCCGTATTTGCCGGCATAGTCACGCATCATTTGATTCTTCATGCGCATATAATGGTTGAAATACTCCATGGCTTCCCGGTCCATAGGATGGGTGTCCAGATATTCCGCCATTTCCACGGTGACAAAATCAACGACTCCGATATCATGAAGCATGTTTTCCTGTTCGCTGTTCATCTTAAAATTCATTTTACGCATCTCCTTCCTGTAAACGGTTTCGTCAGTTCAGGGAAGATGGTTCCGGTACAATAAGCTTTATCCAAATCTTCATAAATCTGAGTGAGGTGCTGCCAGGGCACATATGCCATTGCCAAAGGGAAGCGGTCGAAATATTCGTTAAAGTTATAGTCCTGCATAATGCTCCTTTCATAATTCTTACGGATTTTTAATATATTATATGTTAGGGTCAGGGGGATGTGCAGAAACAACAGGGCGGGAAGCGGAAACACAAATTTATACTTTTTTTAGAATCAGATGGTATTAGCGATGCCGCATATATGATAGAATAGCTTTATGATTTTGACGGAAAAGTGTTTTTGGGAAAGATTTCGGCAATATAAGCTTTTCCGTGACGTCAGCATTTCACATAGAAGACTGTCACAAGACGGAGGGAGGACCGATATGGGGTCGTTTGTTGAGTTTAAGAAGGTCGGCAAGATATACCACATGGGAGAAGTGGATATAGAAGCACTGAAGGATGTGAATTTTACAATTGAAAAAGGAGAATTCTGTGTGGTAGTCGGAGCTTCCGGGGCAGGGAAAACGACGATACTGAATATATTGGGCGGAATGGACAGCCTTTCCTCGGGACAGGCATTGCTAGACGGGGAGGAAATCTCTGCTTACAATAAAAAGAAACTGACTGCTTACAGGCGGTATGACATAGGCTTTGTATTTCAGTTTTATAATCTGGTGCAGAACCTGACGGCATTGGAAAACGTGGAACTGGCGGCACAGATATGTAAAAATCCGCTGGATGCAATGTCCGTGCTGGAAATGGTTGGGCTGAAAGACAGAGCCGGCAATTTTCCTGCGCAGCTGTCCGGCGGGGAGCAGCAGAGAGTGGCCATTGCAAGGGCATTGGCCAAGAATCCGAAACTGCTGCTTTGCGATGAGCCTACCGGGGCATTGGACTATAACACGGGCAAGGCAGTCCTGAAGCTGCTGCAGGATGCCTGCAGGAAAAACGGAATGACCGTAGTGGTCATTACACATAATCAGGCATTGACTGCCATGGCCGACAGGGTGATTACGGTGAAAAGCGGCACGGTCCGGAAAACGGAGATGAATGAACATATTGTGCCGGTGGAAGAAATCGAATGGTAGGAACTCCATAAACTTTTCGGATGCAGGATAGAGGGCTGTCACGGGACGAGGGGCGATGGTTATGGGTTCGTTTGTATGGACATATCTGCGGAGGCAAGGAGTCGGGCAATGGGCAATGGAATGAGGAAAACTACATATAGGGAAATCAAAGGGAGCTTCGGGCGGTATATGGCAATCTTTGCCATTGTCATGCTGGGAGTCGGCCTGTTTGCCGGATTAAAGGCAACTACGCCCGCCATGGTCGCCACAGAGAATACTTATCTGTCCCAACAGAATTTCTTTGATTTCCGCCTGCTGTCCACCATAGGATTTGATCCGGAGGATGCAGGAAAACTGGAAGCAGCCAAGGAAGTAGAGCAGGCAGAGGGAGCCGTTTCGGCGGATGCGGTATGTACCTTCGGCGACGGAAACGAATCCGTGTATAAATTCCATACGCTGCCGGAAAAAATCAATCTGCCGGCAGTGACTTCCGGCAGGCTGCCGGAACGGGCGGACGAATGTGTATTGGACGATGCCGTATTCGGAGAAGATGCCATAGGCAGCCGGATTACGGTAACGGAGAATAACGGGGAGGATACGTTGGAGATGTTTGAAAACCGTACCTTTACCGTGGTGGGAACCGTACGTTCTCCCTGCTATATTAATTTTGAACGGGGAACCACATCCATAGGGGACGGGAAAATAACGGCATTTCTCTATGTGCCGAAGGAAGCTTTCGCCTGTGATTATCTGACGGAGATTTATGTCACTTTAGCGGAAAAATACGATGTCTATACGGAAGAATATGATGCTTACATAGATAATTCGGAAGAAGAAATGGAACAGTGGGCAGAAGAACTTGCCTTTGACAGGTATGGCCGTATTACGGCGGAGGCAGAGGAAAAAATCGAGGATGCTCAGGCGGAATTGGATGAGAAGACTGCGGAAGCCGAAGAGGAACTGCAGGATGCCTGGCAGAAAATACTGGACGGAGAGCAGGAACTGCAGGATGGGGAGCAGGAGATTGCAGACGGGGAGCAAGAGATTGCGGACGGCAGGAAAGAGATTGCAGACCATGAGCAAGAGATACTGGACGGGGAGCGGGAACTGGCGGACGGAGAAAAAGAGATAGGGGAAAAGGAAAAAGAAGCAGCAGATGCGGATGAGGAAATCCGCCTGCATGAATGGGAAATATTTGACGGCGAGCAGAAATTGGCCATGGGCAGGGAAGAATTGGAACAGGCGAAGGGGCTTTTGCGGGAAAAGGAAGCCCTTTTGGCGGAAACCGAAGCGGAACTGTCAGAAAAAGAAGCGGAACTGACTAAGCAGGAAAGCCGGCTGACGGCGCAGGATGCGGACCTGGCGGCCAAGGAGGCAGGCTTGGCCGCACAGGAAGAGACTCTGGCGGAACAGGAAAGCATGCTGACAGCACAGGAAGAGGAACTGGCGGCACAGGAGACAGCCATGGCAGCGCGGGAAGAGGAACTGGCTCTGCAGGAAGCGGCTCTGACGGCGCAGGAAGAGGAATTGGCGGCGAAAGAGGCGGAACTGGCCGTACAGGAAGGGGAACTGGAGGCGCAGGGGGCAGAACTGACGGCCAGAGAAGCGGAACTGAACGGCCAGGCCGGGGAACTGAACAGGGAACTGGAACAGCTGGAACAGGCTTATGCCATGCAGTATATTTCGCAGGAACAATACGAGGAGGGGAGAAACCGGATTCAGGACGGATTGGCACAAATTCAGGCGGGATTGGGAGAAGTGCAGGCTGCAAAGGCTCAGATTGAGGAAGGAAAAGCTTGGCTGCAAGCCGGGAAAGAGCAGATTCTGGCTGCAAAAACACAGCTGCAGGAAGGGAAGGACCAGATACAGGAGGGGAAGACTCAGCTGCAGGAAGGGAAAGCCCAGCTGCAGGCCGGAAAGATTCAGCTGCAGGAGGGAAAAGGGCAGATTTTGGCCGCGAAAACTCAGCTGCAGGAGGGAAAACAACAGCTACAGGCCGGAAGGACTCAGATTCAGGACGGACTGACCCAGATTCGGGACGGTTTTCGTCAAATAGAAGCCGGGAAAAGGGAACTTCAGGCAGGGAAAGATACCATCCGGGAAGCATGGGATAAGATTTACTATAATGAAGATGTTCTGCAGGCCGCGGAAGGAGAACTGATTGCGGGAAAAAGAGAAGTGACGAAGGCTAGGACGGAATTGGAGGACGGCAAGGCGGAACTGGCCAAGGCACGGACAGAATTGGAAGAGGGGAAGCAGGATTTGAAAGAAGGAAGAGACGAACTGGCCAAGGCACGGGCGGAATTAGCGGATGCCACGGAAAAACTGGAAGACGGAAGGAGGGAACTGGCGGACGGAAAAGCGGAACTGGAAGATGCAAAGACGGAATATGGGGATGCCAAAGCCGAATTTGAAGAAGAGGTTACGGATGCTAGGCGCAAAATTCAGGATGCAAGGGAAGAACTGGCGGATTTGGAAGAGCCGGAAAGCTATGCGCTGACCAGAAACACCAACATAGGCTATGCATGCTATGAAAGCGATTCCAATATTGTGGCAGCCATTGCCAATGTATTTCCCGTGTTCTTTTTCCTTGTGGCGGCATTGATCTGCATGACTACCATGAATCGGATGGTAGAAGAACAGAGGACGCAGATCGGCGTGCTGAAAGCACTTGGCTACGGAAACGGAGCCATTATGGGGAAATACCTGTTTTATGCCGGGTCTGCGGCAGCCGCCGGCGCGGTCATCGGATGTTTGGGAGGCACTTGGCTGTTTCCGAAAGTGATATGGATGGGTTACAGCATTATGTACAGCATGGGTGAAATCGAATATTTTTTTGATGCCCGTCTGGCCGCCCTTGCCTTAACGGCTGCTCTTTGCTGTTCTATGGGAGCCGCTTGGCTTTCCTGCCGGTACGAACTGTACAGCGTACCTGCCAACTTAATCCGTCCGAAAGCACCGAAAAGCGGAAAGCGCATTTTCTTGGAAAGGATAACGTTTATCTGGCGGCGGATGAAATTCCTGCATAAGGTTTCCGTGCGGAACATCATCCGGTATAAGAAGCGTTTTTTTATGATGATTCTTGGCATCAGCGGGTGCACCGCGCTGCTTGTCACAGGGTTTGGCCTGAAAGATTCCGTGATGGACGTGGCCGATATGCAATATGAGAAGGTGCATATTTATGATATCGGCATTGCTTTTTCCGAAAAAGTGGGAGAAGAGGATATGCAAAAGCTGAACGGGCAAATCGGATATAAGCTGGAGCGGGTTGCCTGCATCCATGAAGAAAGCGTGGAACTGGATTTCGGCGGAAGAACCAAGTCCGTATATTTGGAAGTCCCGGAAAATGCAGAAGAAATCAGCGGATTTATAGATTTGCATACGGAGGAAGGAGAGGAAATTCCTTATCCGTCAGCCGGGGAGGCCGTGCTGACGGCCAAGGCGGCGGAAAATATGGGAATTAGGGCCGGGGATCAAGTGACGCTTAGGGACGGCAGCCAAAACAAGATTACGGTGACCGTCTCCGCATTGTGTGAAAATTTTGTTTCCAACTATATATATATGGGAAAGGAAACTTATGAAGAACAGCTGGGGACGGAACCGGAATATAAAAGCGCCTATGCGGCTGTGGCAGAAGGGGAAGATCTGTACGGGACAGCCGCTGCCGTTTCGGATCAGGCTAAGGTGCTGTCCGTCTCCCTGACAAAAGATATGCGTGACCGGATAGGCTCCATGATGGAAAGCATGGATTATATCGTTGCTTTAATCATTGCCTGTGCCGGGAGCCTGGCCTTTATCGTATTGTACAACCTGACCAATATCAATATTACGGAACGCATCCGGGAGATTGCCACTATCAAGGTGCTTGGTTTTTATGCAAGGGAAACGGCGGACTATGTTTTCAGGGAAAATCTGGTTCTGACAGGGATGGGAGCCGCAGCCGGCCTTTTGCTCGGGAAATGGCTGCATTGGTTTGTTATGTTCCATGTGAATATCGACACGGTCTCCTTTAAGACATTGATTAAGCTGGCCAGCTATCTATGGAGCATCCTGTTCACCTTCGGCTTTGCTTTGATAGTAAACGGGGTTATGTATTTTAAGCTGGAAAAAATCAATATGGCGGAATCTCTGAAGTCTATTGAGTGAACCATCCCGCAGCAAGCTATGAGGTATCCGATCTTGCTTCCTTCTTCAGAACGCAGCAAGCAGCAGGGTATTAGAACCGTAAAGGAATAAAACGGTTCCGCCCGGACTGTGATATTTAAATGTGTAACGGTGTATCGTTTCGCATTTAAATATCGCAGTCCGGGCGGAATCATGTATCATTTCGCCGCTTTGCATGATTTTAGACCCAAATTCAGTCAATGCGGATTCCAGATTTGCGCCAAGATATCCTTCAGAACCAGAAATGCATCTTCGTCATTGTATCCGTAGTCCAGCCGCAGCCGGGTAAGCATTTCCTGTAATTTGGAGACATAGCTTCCGGTATCAACTTCTTTCTGATAGCTTGTCAGAATGGGATATTTCTTGGCCCACATTTGTGTCCAGTCTATTTTATGGCTGGTTTCTTCGGTTGTTTTTTCGATTACTTCTTCAATTTCTTTTACTTTGATGTCAAAATCCACTAATTCATCTAAAGTCATATGGTAAAGCGTGGATAGTTTTTTGGACTGGCGGATGTCCGGCAAGGTTTCGTCCAGTTCCCATTTTGATATGGTCTGTCTGCTCACTCCCAGTTTCTCTGCTACCTCTTCCTGTGAAAGGCCGGATTTCTTGCGGGCATTGAATAAACTGTTTCCTAAACTCATATTGCTGTCTCCTTATGTGTAAATCGGATGTTTTCGGTTGCTGTAATTTAAGTATAATGGATGGGGCAGAAAAAATCTATCTATGGAGGTTTCCAATTGTGCGCGTTTTTTTGACATGGCTATTGGGAAGAAAAATATGGAGGAAATGTACAGAGACAGGAAAATGAAAGCGTATGCAAACGGTTACGGAATTGTCAAAGGGAAAAGTCAGGGCGGGAAATTGATTTATTCCATCAAAAATGGTATTATGAAAAAAAATTTCAGGAGGAGAATGATTTATGGATTATAGCAGAAAAATCTCGGAACGTTTGTGGAATATGCCGGATAAAGGTGAATTGGAAAGCCGCCGCGAAGAAACCTTTATTGATGACATTATCCAAAAAAGTCATATAGAAAAGGAATTGCTCTCCCATTTGGATGGAATAAAGACGGTGTTTGACGGCGGTGCGGGATGTGGAAGATTTTCCATTCTCCTTGCAAGCAAGGGGTGCGAGGTCACACATTTTGATATATCACAGCCTATGATAGATAAGGCAAAGGAATTAGCGGCAAAAGAAGGCGTCCTTGACAAAATAACCTTTGTGAAAGGCGCATTGGAAGATTTGAAAGATTTCAGCGATAAATCCTTTGATATGGTCATTTCCTTTGACGCCCCTGTTTCGTATACTTATCCCAAGCAGAAAAAAGTTATCGGTGAACTTATACGCTTATGCCGCAAACGAATTATGATAAGTGTGTCAAGCCGTCTGGGCTATCTTCCGTATTTGGCAAATCCGATACAAAAAAATCAATTTATATTGGATGAAAACTGTGAGGATTCCTTTGTAAGATGGTGTGTTGAGAATAAGTCAAATGCAGTGGAAGCCTTTCGCTTCGACAAGGATGCTGTTATGAAGCTGTACAAGGAAGGGCTTATGGGAGGGGAGAGCGAAATTGCCGAATATGAAAACGGAGGTGTGCCGTGGTGCATCACCTATACTTTTATGCCGGATGAACTGGAAGATATATTGAAACAAAACGGCGTAAAAAATATTAAGCTGGCAGGTCCCGGCGCGTATGCAAGAACTATTCCCAATGAATTGCTTGTGAAGATTATGAACAATCAGGAACAGCGCTCTGACTTTTTGGATTTTTGCCATTTCTATGACTCTAATCCATTCGTATGCGGCATGGGAAAGGATAACCTGTTCGCCAAAGGCGAACTATAATCATTCTGACAGATTTGCTTGTCTGTATTCTATGGCTGCATAAACGGCAGGGCATTGGCTGTCCGTAGGTTCCAGGGTCCGGCAGCTGCACAGGCAGGAACCCCCCCCCAATTGATTTCCGTGGTGTTCCATAATTTTGTATTGACACAATTAACTCATCAGCTTATAATTTCTTTATAGATATTAATGATAATCAATATCAAATAGAAGATTAAGAAACCTGAAATCTCAGCAGGGAAATTTTATGTTCAGAAAAATATATTTTACGAGGTGAGAGACAATGACTCTGTATGATGGGGAAAAGGGGAGTTCTTATGAGGTCTGCGGCGTGCATGTGGAGGAGTCCGTATCCAGAAGGCTGCAGGCATTGGGGCTGAATGACGGTACGGTAATAAAGATTCTCAACCGTAAGAAAAAAGGGGCGTTGATTATTCAGGTGAGAGGCACGCGGCTGGCGTTAGGGCAGCATATCTCCTCCGGCATAGAAGTGAAGTCCGGTTAAAGGACGGGAGCGGATAAATCACGGAAATGCGGAACGAAAGAAGGAGGAGGCAGGCATGATTGACCGGGAAATGATTGATAAGGAAAAAGAAGTGCATGTGGCATTTGTAGGAAATCCGAATTGCGGGAAAACTACGTTGTTCAATGCCCTTACGGGCGCAAAGCTGAAGGTGGCCAATTGGCCGGGCGTTACGGTGGAGAAGGTGGAAGGGGAATCGGATTATGAAGGGTTTCATCTGACATTGGTGGACACGCCGGGCATTTATTCCCTGACCAGTTATACCATTGAGGAAAAAGTGACAAGGCAGTGCGTCATGGATGATGACATAGAGGTCATAGTAAATATTGTGGATGCATCTTCGCTGGAACGGAATCTTTACCTGACGCTGCAGCTTCTGGAGCTGGGGAAGCCGGTGGTGCTGGCTCTGAATATGATGGACATTGTGGAAGAGAGAGGGATGGAAATTGACCTGCATAGGCTGCCGGAGATGCTGGGGGGGATTCCCGTAGTCCCGGTTTCCGCTGCCAGACGGACAGGGCTGGACATTCTGCTCCATGCGGTGGTTCATCATTATGAAGAAGGTCCGAAAGGGGACGTGGTTCAGTACGGAAAGGAAATTGAGGAAAAGCTGGAAAAGCTGGAAGTAATGATGAAGTCCGATTATCCCACGCATTCGGCAGTAAGATGGCATGCTATAAAGCTGCTGGAAGACGATGAGGAAGTAAGGGAAGACCATCCGGTTTCCGTGCCTGATGTGGTGGACAGGAGTTACGAAAAAGAGATTATTCAGGCCAAATATGCATACATAGAGGGTATCATTGAAGAAGTGATGTTTTACCGGAAAAAAAGGAAGGGCAGCACGGATAAAGCCGATTCGCTGCTGACTCATCCGATTTTTGGAGTGCCTATGTTTCTGCTGATTATGGGGTTTGTCTTTTTCCTGACTTTCACGGTGGGGGATCTTCTGAAAGGGTATTTTGAAGTGGCCTTGGATCATATATCGGCCGGTGCGGCAGGGCTGTTGTCTTTCTTTGGCGTTTCCGGATGGCTGGAATCTTTGGTGGTGGACGGTATTATAGCAGGAGTGGGGGGGATACTTACCTTTATTCCCAATATTTTTATTCTGTTCCTGGCATTGGCAATTTTAGAGGACAGCGGCTACATGGCCAGGGTGGCATATGTTATGGACGGCATTATGGGAAAAGTGGGTCTTTCCGGCAAAGCTTTCCTGCCCATGATACTCGGTTTCGGCTGTACGGTGCCGGCTATCATGGCTACCCGTGCTTTGGAGACGGAGCATGACAGGCGGAAAACGATGATTGTCACGCCGTTTATGTCCTGTTCCGCGCGGCTGCCGATTTATGTGCTGTTTTCGGAGATGTTTTTTCCGGATTATCCGGGAGCCGCGGCATTTTCTATGTATGTAATCGGCATGGTTATGGCGATTCTGGTGGCAAAGGTCATAAACCAGACAGAGAAGGGGACGCAGAATAATTCCCTGCTTATAGAACTGCCGGAATATAAAAGGCCTAATCCGCGGACAATCCGCATTTATGTATGGAACAAACTGAAGGATTATTTGTCCAAGGCAGGGACGACGATTTTTCTTGCATCCATCATTATTTGGTTTATCCTGAACTTCGGCATTAACGGAATGGTAGAAAGCCCGGCGGACAGCTTCGGTGCAGCCATAGGGCGTTTTCTGGTGCCCGTTCTGGTGCCGGCAGGGCTTGGCATGTGGCAGATTGTGGTGGCTCTGATATCCGGTATTTCTGCCAAGGAGGTAGTGGTTTCCAGTTTTGCGGTGCTGTTTGGCGTGTCGAATGCCAATTCGCAGGCAGGGATGCAGACTATCGTGCATAATATCCAGAGCCTGAATCCGGATTTCGGGCCTTTGAATGCCTTTTCGCTGATGCTGTTCTGCCTGCTTTACGTCCCTTGCATCGCAACGGTAGCTACGATTAAGAAGGAAAGCGGATCTTGGAAATTTACGGCAGGCATGATGGCTTTTCAGCTGATATTTGCATGGGTTGTATCCACGGCGGTATATCAGATAGGAAGTTTGTTCTGATGATGAGGACGGGCCGTGTCTGAAAATGAATCGTTCTGTAGGCGCACCGGATGTTTTGCCGGTGCGTACGGTTCTTAGGAACTGTCAAGAAATAACTTTTCAATAGTGCGCAGGATTTTTCTTCGAG
>CAJTVK010000036.1 GCA_910579645.1 uncultured Lachnospiraceae bacterium
CAGCATCCGCTCCCAATTTTTATGGGTAATGCGTAGGTACGGCAAAAATACTGCCCTGTTTCCATGTTCCAGTTTGGTGTAAGTCTTTCTGACAGTTCGACAGGGTGTGTTGCCGTATAAAGCTGCACATTGGAAGCGATCAGCACATTATCGCCGATTTCAATTTTATTACAGTCCACAAATGTACAATTCATGTTGATTGACACATTGTTCCCCAAAGAAATATTTATTCCATAATCGCATAGAAAGGGCTGCGCTACGGATACGTTTGTACCGATTTGTTGAAACAGCCTGTTAAGAATATCATGTTTTTCTTCTTTCTGCTCATATCTTAGGGAATTATATTCTCTTAACAGCCGCCTTGTTTCTTCTTTCAGATACAAAAAAGTTTCATTGTGGCAGTCATAAATTTCTCCTGCCATACATTTTTCTAATTCCGTCATGGTATCACCTCCGTGTTTTAAGTTAGAAAAAAGCCTGTTACATAGCAAGTAACAGACTGTTCCTTATATTCTTTTTGCAAGCGTTTCAATCACAAAAATGACAGGAATCTGTGTTGTCCCGTTATATCCCCCGTTAATCCGTTTGGTATTTAAGTGGTAAGAAAAATTCCAGTCCGATAATTTTACTAAAGTTGAGAATGGGGAATTAGTGATGCTTAGCACGAGGCAGTTCTTTTTCCTAAACTGGCTGACTGCTTCAATCAGCTTTTCGGTTTCACCACTTTCTGATAAAGCAATTACGGCTGTGTTCTTCCAATGGAATGTTTCGATCGGGTAAAATACATCTTCCAGTCCTACGGCAAAATGCCCCATATTGGAAAAATACCTTGCCCCGTACTTTGCCATTGTTCCCGAAGAACCCATGCCTATGAAAATTATCAAATCTGCTTTTTTAAGCACATCAACCGCATACAATAATTTTTCTTCAAAAGCACTTGAATTTGCCCTTGCAAAAAAATCGGAAAGTTCCTGTAAATCTTCCATAGGCGGGCGGGCATTCTGTAAAGTGATTTCATTTTTCAGAGCGTCCTTAAATTCAGCATACCCGTCAAAATTGTTTTTATTGCAAAAACGTAGGATTGTGGAAGTAGATACATCGATTTCTTTTGCAAGCTCCCTAATAGTCATGTACTGGATTTTATCTATATTTGAAACGATATATTTGTAAATACAAATATCTGTTTCGTTGTACTTTTGTATTTCTTCATACGAAAACATACTGTATTTCCTCCCAAACATTAGATGTTTTGATTATATACTGATTTCATGTGCTTTACAACTACTGGACATATACAAGAATAAGTGAATGGGATTCCATAATGCTTGTCTTTTGGTCTTTGGTTTCTTTGGTTCGGAATAGTGTAATGTTGCCAGTATTAAGAAAAATGAAACCCAAAAGATACCGGAGAATAATACTGTAAAAGCTGCCATTCCCCGGCGTTTCATTACTCCGTATCTTCAGCAGGCAAAAACACAAGTCCGGCAAATTCTTCTTTATGCCTTTCCCAGACTATCCCGAAGTCCGCAGCTTTGAGGGTCTTGTGGGTATGCGTCTTAGTGATTATATTGTGCGTGTTCTGATTTACTGCAATCTTCCCGGTTTGCTTCCTTCTTCCGCCTTGCAGACTGAAAATTTATCCTGCGCGAAACATATGGTTAATTGGTGCGGGTCATACTAGCACTATAGCTGCTTTCCGTTCAGAACCGGAATACTTACGGCAGCAGAAACAGAACATAAAAAAGCGGTCATGGCAATGGATATGCTGTAGGAAGCTGCTTCTTCCGTGCCGTGCAGTAAGGCGGCGGAATCTACCAGCATCAGGGGCGAATACACCTTTGTTTTAGGCAGCAAAAACATTACATATGCCCCTGAAAATACAATGCCCGTTCCTGCAAGGACAGCTATGTTGGTATTTACCGCCGCAGACATAAGCACCGACAGCATAATGACCCATACGCCGGACTGATACTCCTTTGTAAAAATGCTGCTTTCCAGCAGGACAAACACCAACAGTCCAATCGGCATATTTTTGAAAAACTGCGTCCAAGATGTCATGGCATCAACGGGAACCGCAGTGACCGCCAACCCGCTTTCGGAAAGACTGCCTGCCAGATTTTCCAGCACCCATGGAGTCATTTTCGCTATGGCCGGATTCATGATTCCCAATAAGCCAAACCGACAGCTCCAATCCCCGCAGAGCCTGGCGATTTCACCTGTTGTGTATTTTGACATAGCCTTTCAGCTCCTTGTATCCCAATCTACGATATTACGCCGCGTCACAAGCAATAGGTTACGCAAGGGGATTTTACCTTATCAGCCTTTTTTGTTCGTACTCCCTCCTTTTATGCTGCTTTCCCTATGGAAGCTATTCAAAAAATATCCTTACCGTCGGCCCCCCGCTGCTCCCTTCCAATACCGCGGTGGCATCCGCCTCCCCGATCCATGCAAGTGCCCGGCTGTCCGTCTCAATGCGGGGTTTCCACTCCCCGTCCGCCCTCCGGTTCACAATATGAATGCGGCAGTTCTGCCCTTCTTGATCAACACCTTCCAATGTATAGTCCGCACAGATACTTATCGTACCGTCCTCAAAATGCTTCTGCGTGTCGCAGCCGCCGGGCAGAACCGTCCCACGGAAAAGTTCCGTGTCGCAATAGCCCGTAAAATAAATGCGCACTTCCTTATAATCCGCCTTTCCTTCCTCTTCCACGCGGGTAATGATAATAGGAATGGTAAGCTGCTCCCTGCGGCCCAGCAGAAACTGCCGGACGGAATCCACTATGCTTTCCTTCATCCAATCCTCCGCTCCATGTCCCATCTCCCGAATCAGCTGAAGCCGGCACTGACCCGGCCGATAACTTTCTTTCGCCCGGACGGCATAGGAATAATTGACCACCGTGTCATCCATCCCCTGCAGAATCAATACCGGCCCCTCATAAGCCTCCAGTTTCAGGAACACATCCATCCCCACGGCTTCCTCATGGAATTTCTTCCCCAGAGAAACCACCTGACAGTCAATGATGTCAGGCACTTGTTCCACATCATAGTGTGCCCCTCCCAGACACCCGCGCCTTGCATGGTCCGGAATGCACAATGCCGGATATACCATGATTAATTTACTTATCTCCTTCCCGCACTTGGCGGCAGCCAGACCGGAAACCATGCCTCCTTGGCTGCATCCCATAAGAATCAGGTTTCCGCTGTCCACATAAGCCAGCCCGGTCACATAATCTTTCACGGCAATCAAATCCTCCACTTCCGTCCCGATTGTGGCCTCCGTAGTGCTCCCCTCGCTTTTCAGCCCTTCCTCCGTCCGGTCACTGCTCCCGCCGCAGAAGCTGAAACAGAACGCCGCATAGCCAAGCCGCGCAAACTCCCGGCAGTAACTTTCTTCGCTGGTATAGTCCCCCGTAAAACCATGACTGACAATAATGGCCGGATACCTCCTGCCTTCCTCATGCCCGCCCGGGAGATACTGCATCCCCCGAATCCGCAGGCCGCCCCGCATGCAGAAAAACGGCTCCGCCGCATAATTTTCTGTCTTATCCATATTTTCCTTCTTTTTCATGTTTTCCGCCTTTTTCATGTTTTCCGCCTTTTCCATCCTTTCCGTCTTTTCCATCCTTTCCGACTCCAAATCCTTTCCGCTCATATCCTGTCTCCTATTTATGCATGGCCTGCTGCTCTTTATATGATTTCGAGTGCATGACAAAATTCATCAGATGGGCAGCTGCCTCTTTCATTTCATCCAAAGTAACCCTGTTTTCCTTATATCCTTCCAACACTTGGCGGATTACCGGAGGGCCTCCCGGCATTACCACGTCATTTCCGGCGGCAACCGCATCCGCACCGTCCACCACCGCGTCCATATCGCCCCAGTCGGTAACCACTACGCCCTCATATCCCCATTCTTCCCGCAGGATTTCCGTACAGAGAGTTTTATTCCCGCCTGCGAACACTCCGTTGATTTTATTAAAGGAAGTCATGACAGTACGGGGTTTTGCTTCCGTAATCACCATTTCAAACGGCTTCAGGTAGATTTCCCTCACAGCCCTTGCCTCTGCAATGGAATCCACAGCGTCATAATTCTTCCGTTCACTTCCCCGCCGGTATGTTTCCTGTTCGTTCAGGGCAAAATGTTTCGGACAGACAGTCACTTCATTATTCTCCATTGCCCCTTTGGCAATCTGTATCCCGCATACTCCCGTCCAGAACGGGTCTTCCGAAAAATATTCAAAGACTCGCCCCCCGATTGGATTTCTGACAATATTCATCCCCGGAGCCAGCCAGCTGTCCGCTCCCTGCATTTCTGCCTCATAACCGCAGGCACTCCCGAATTCATACAGCAATTCTTTATTAAAAGTACAGCTTAACATCATACCCGTAGGCCATGCCGTCTTCCCCACGCTTGCAGGCCCGTCCTTATAGCAAGCGGAATAAATGCCGTATTTCTTTAACGCCGGGTTCATATAACCGGGAAATGCATTTTTATTAGAGCCATATGCAATATCCGTGCCGTCTTCATATTGGATGGTGACGGGGGCTTCCTTCCCCAGCCCTCCGAAAGGAAGTCCCGGGCCAAAGCCGTTGCAGAGCACCGCCAATTCCTCTGCCGTCATCTGATTCAGAAACATCTCCATGGAAACACGTCCCTCGCACACGTCCTGCAGCGTGGACTTCTTAGCCGGAACCGAGAAATCATATCCTTTGTAAGACGGCTGCCTGCTCCGAAAATCCGATGCGCGGATTTGCAGCCGCAGTATATTTCCTCCCTTTTCCACGCTGCGCGGGGTTTCCTGTCTCAGAAAGTCAAGCTTTCCCCTATTGGCAGGATGCAGCCCGATATCCGCACTTAACCTGCGGACCAAAGTTTCTTCCTCTGCCGTTAAATCAGCGATGCATACCGTATCCTGCGAACTTGTCCCCAAAAGAATGCTGTAGGCTCCTTTTTCCAAAATCCAGGCATTTCTGCCTTCGTCAAAAGATGCCAGTTCCTGCAGTTCCACAGCCAACACTATCTCTTGCTTTTCCCCCGGCTGCAGCAGCCTTGTTTTCTCTGCTGCCTTCAGTTCCTGATAAGGGTGCTCCAAAAAACCGCAGGGTGCATGGACATACATCTGCAGCACCTCTTTCCCCTTATATTCCGCCGATTCGTTCTCCACCACAGCCCTTACAGCCAGCCGTCCGTCTTTTATCTCCGCGCCGATACATTCCCACGAAAACTCCCCATAAGACAGCCCGTATCCGAAAGGATACATCACTTCTTTCCGGAAGGAATCAAAGTACCGGTAGCCCACATAGATACCTTCCCGATAAACCGTCACCGGGCTTTTCCCGAATCCCCGGCTGCCGTTCTCTTCTGCGGACAGCCCATAAGAACCATAGGTCAGAATACTGTCTTCTGCCTCTTTATTATAGCTGAAATGCCCTGCCGACGGATAATCTTCATAGCTTTTTGCCAAAGTCTGCGCCAGTTTTCCCGAGGGGGTGACTTTCCCGGTCAATATATCCGCCAGTGCCCCCATTCCCTGCTCCCCGCAGGCTCCTTCCAGCAGCACTGCCTGTATCTGCGGGAATTGACTCACCCAGTCGGTATCTACCGGCCCATTGACATTCAGCACCACAATGACCTTTGCAAAATTTCCGGCCGCTTTTCTGACCAGTTCCGTTTCGGAAGCGAGAAGATAATAATCGTCCGTCACCCGGCGGTCGCACTCTTCCCCTCCTGCCGCGCGGCCAATGATGCAGACCGCCGTATCCGTCCATGCCGCAGCATCTTCCCATAATTTCTCTTCCGGCATGGGCTCTTCCTGCGGACAATTATATTTACCGAAAATCTCATAAATAATGCCGCTGTTCACAAGCCCTTGCAAATCCATATTTTCCAAATCAGGCCTGTCCTCCCCGGCCGCTTTTTCCCGTATGGCAATTTCCTGATAAAAGGCTTCCATGCCCGGTTCCAAAAGCAGCCCCGCTTTTCTGAATTCCTCCGCCGCCTGCAGTGCATTTTCACTGAAAGACGCGCCTGACCCGCCGCCGCCAATTACCGCCGCATTCTGTGTCCTGCCAAGAAGCGCTATTTTCTTCTTCTCCGTCAAAGGCAGGCACCTTTCCTCATTCTTCAGCAGAACAATGGCTTCCGCCGCCAGTTCCCTTGCCAAAGAGATACGTCTGTCATCGCTCTCATATTTCCGCATATTGCTCCTCCCGCTCTCCTGTTCCGCACTTGTCCGGAACTTTGCCGTTTCTTTTACCATTTCCTTTACCGTTTCCTTTTCTGTTTTCACGTCTGCATTTTCCCGCTGCTTTAATTTTAGTTCATTTGCTGCCTCTGCGCAAGGTTTGAAAAAGCAGATAGCAAAAATCCGGCCAAGAGGGAATCTGCCCCTCGCCGCAGGCGACTTGGAATGGGCGGATTCCGTAACAGGGAAGCCGCAGGCGGAACTGTTACAAAATCTATATCAATTATAGGCGGAATATGATATAATATTTGCAGATTCTTATATGGATTCCGGCGGCTTCTATGCCGGAAAAAAGAATGCCGCTATTTGAAAACAAAGACAGATAGGAGAAAAACATATGAAACAAGGATTTTTAGAACAATTATCAAGTCAGGCAAATCAGAGAAACAGGAAACTATTTACCGTTTTACTGTTTGTATTTATCGGCCTTGTGGCTTGCATCGGTTTTGCCGTAAAGGATTCCGTTGACCTAACCGATGCCACTACCCAAAAATTCGTTATATGCTTTTCCGTTGTTGTTGCATTTTTTCTCGTCTCCATATCCTATATATTATTTTACACCAGCCGCACGGCAGTAAAAGGGCAGAATCTGATACTTCCCTTCCAAGAAGACACAAAAGAAGCGGTAGGCAAAATCATTGACCGGGAAGTGGCAGAAGGCAAAACGCAGGTAGACGAATATATCGAAATATTTTCCGACGGGAAGAAACCCCATGGGGACAGAATTCTCCTGCTTCCCTCTTATTTGCTTCTTTGCAACGGAATGGCCAGGGTTACGGCAATTCCAAGGGACAAAATTTACTGGCTCTGCGCTCAGCCCGCCCGTAAGGGATATTCCTTCCTTGTGCGCCTGGTCATATTTACGGAAAAGAAGACTTTCTATCTGGAAGGAAGCGATATTCCGCATCTGGAAGAAATTGCAGAAAAGCTGTATCAATACATACCTAATGTTTTCAGCGATTATGATCCGTCTGACCTATCTTATGAACTGGACAGCCTCTTTGATAAGAACAGGGCGGAATTCCTGAAATTTTATGAGGAAAAAAGGAAGGCTGATGTTTAACGCTTTCATAGCCTTCCCTATTCGGGACTTCTGCCGTCCCGATTCCGTTTCAATCCGGCAGCACATTCCTCCTCAGCCCGAAATATGCCAAAAGGATATAGACCGCATAAATAAGGAGAAACACTGCCAAGGCCGCTCCTGCAATGGCGAAGGGATGCCGAAGCCCTACCATAACACCGGGTTCCGTGGCACGGGCCATGCTGACGATGCAGGGCAGCCCAATCAACATGGGAGGCACTGCCGGCATTGCATAGTAGACGGAAAACTGCCTGCGCAGCACGCTTTCCATCTTCCGCCGATCCATTCCCAATTTCCGCAGCAAGACAAACTGATGCCGATAACGGTCCGTCTCACTAAGCTGCCAGACAGTCAGTATCGTAGCGGCCGCCATGGTCAGCACCAGAGACAGATAATACAGAGGAACTACCATCAGTGCCGTAGAAGATGCAACTTCGTTTTCTACCTGTGCCCCGGCATATAGTAAGACAGAAACCCCGCTGTCATACGCCGTTTTTTCCACCGCACGGTACTGTGCCTCGCTGACCGGCTCCTCCGTCACAGCGGCATAAATGATATGACTGACAGGACAGTCCTGCGCCGCACCATCCGGCACCACCAAAACAAATCCATGGCCGTTGCTCTTCCAGTCAGACTGTAAGAACGGTTCCGTATAAACACCGCCCGGCAAAAGTTCCCGCCCTCCCACAACGATTGGACAATCCCACTTTTGAGCCGCTCCTGCCACATAGGCCTGGCAATGAATCAGATACTCACCCTTCCCGGACGTAACTGCCGGATACCCCAGCATTTCCCGAAGGGCATCATAGTCGCTGCGCCGCATCAGCGCATCATAATCATAGTAACGGAAATATTCCGCCTCGGACTCAATATATTCCGTAAATTCCGCTGTTTCTCCCTGATAAACCGGATATTTCACAGAACTTTCCACCGGAATATTGTCCTCGGCATATTCCAGAATGCGGTTGATGCGTGTCCCCTCTTCCCCCGCCCTTTCCGCATCAAATCCAAGGAACAAATCAAAACAGCTTGTGTCCGCGGCTCTGCCTACAAAAATGGCCCGAATCACTATCCCTGCTCCTTCCGATATGAGCGTAGCGGTAAAAAGCAGAGCTATCGTCGCCATGGATACCCCCATCGTTGCCAGCTTCGCAGTAAGGGTGCGGAAAACCATCAACGCAGAGCCGTGGTATTTCCGCGCAGGATACCTGTCATAAAAAGCAGGGACTCCGGAAGCAAAACTAAGGAAAAAACCGAAAAGAAAGAGAATCACACATCCTGCCCCCAAAACCCCGAACAGCATCCCGCCACCCAAAAGCAGTAATGTCCCCACCGTCCCAAGCACAAGGGAACCGGCAAAAACCCACCTCCGTTTCCTGCTCGTCCGGATAACCATCCCTTCATTGAGCCGTTCATAATAGACTAGGTCATAAATCTTCATGGTACGCAGCCGCCTCCTGCTTCTCCATTGGGCGAACAGATAAACCAGCATAAAGTAAAGAAATGTCAGCCCCAATGCCCGCAGGGAAAATGCAAACGAAAAAGAATAGCCCACTCCGAACAAAGCAAGGATAACGGCTCGAAGAGCCTGAAAAAGAAAATTGCCTAACACAAGCCCCAATGCAAGCGCACATCCTCCCACCGCCATATTTTCCAGGAAAAAAAGCCGTGCCACCTGCCGGTTCTCCAGTCCTGACAGAATATAAATCCCAAATTCCCGGCTGCGCCTGACCAGCATGAAGTTATTCATAAAGGAAACCAGCCAGCCGACAATGCCGATTACGACTATGCTGGCCAGCACAATCATTACCGGCAGCATTTTCATCATCTGGGACAGAGTCTTTATCTCTTCCGAAAACACCAGCCCGTTACAGGCATAAATCAAAGCCGCCACCATCACTACCGTAACAAAATATACCAGATAATCTCTGGCCTGCCTCTTGCCATTCCTAAGGGAAAGTTTAAAGTACATCACTGATATCACCTCCCAGCAAAGCCAGCACATCCAATATTTCATGATAAAACACCTGCCTGTCCCTCTCCCCACGGAGCAGTTCATTGAACAGCCTCCCGTCTTTCAGGAACAGCACACGTCCCGCATAGCCGGCACTGTAAGCATCATGGGTCACCATCAGAATGGTGGCTTTTGTCTCCCGGTTCATCCGCACCATAATCTCCAACAGATTTTTCGAAGCTTTGGAATCCAAAGCCCCGGTAGGCTCATCCGCCAATAACAGCGACTGTCCCGCCACCATGGCTCTGGCACAGGCTGCCCTCTGCTTCTGCCCTCCCGAAATCTGATAAGGAAACTTATCCAGAATATCTTCAATGCCTAATCTTCGCGCCACTTCCTCCGTCCGATGCTTCACCTCCCGGGAATCGGCATGGTTCAATACCAATGCCAATCCGATATTTTCCTCCACCGTCAGTGTATCCAACAGATTAAAATCCTGAAACACAAACCCCAGCCGTTCCCGACGGAACCGTGCCAACTCACCGGCCGGCAGTTCCGCAATATTCTCACCGTCCAGCAGGATATCCCCCGCACTCACCGTATCAATGGTAGAAATGCAGTTGAGCAATGTGGTCTTCCCGCTGCCGGAGGCTCCCATGATGGCAATAAACTCCCCGTCCGCCACCTCAAAGCTGACACGGTCCAGAGCCTTCGTCACATTATTCCTGCTCCCATAATATTTTTCGATATTTCTTACCTGTAGCATATCTTCCTCCCCACATGATGATTATCATATACGCGCCGTTTCCTAAATGATATACTATAAGCAGCTTCCATTGTATTGCATTCCTATCGTTTTAAGTTACATTTTTGTAAGATTAGAGTTTTTCACCTCTCCATACCCACTCCCGGCCGGAAAAATAAGCACTGCCGTTGTCCCTTTCCCCTCCTCCGATGTAATCTGCAGGTTTATCTCCAGACAGTCCGCCAGCCTGCGGCATAGATAAAGTCCCATTCCCGTTGCTCCACCCCTAGTGCGCCCGTTGCTCCCCGTAAACCCTCTGTCAAACACACGGGGCAGTTCATGGGACGGAATGCCGATTCCGTTGTCATGCACGGTCAGCCGCACCTTTTTTCCCAACGTACTGGCCGATATCGTGAGAACCGGTTCCCCGTCCCGGTAACGCACCGCGTTCTGCAGCAGCTGCCCCAACATAAAAGAAACCCATTTTCTGTCAGTATAGACTGTCTGTGATAAATTTTCCGTTTCCACCCGCATGCCGCTCCGCAGCAATAAGACCCGATGAACGTTCAGTGCCTGCGCCACAAGTTCCTCCAAATCCACCCTTGCCGCAAGAAAATCTTTCTCCGGGCTTTCCAGTCTGGCATAAAACAAGGCTCTCTCCACATGGGCTTCTATCTGTGCCAATTCCTGCGAAAGCCTTTCCCGTATGTCCGGAGCCGCCTTACGGCAGATCAATCCCGCCGCCGTAATAGGTACCTTGATTTCATGCACCCAGCTTTCCACATACTCCCGGTATTCCCGCTGCGCCGCGCGGACATCGGAAACCTCTCCGATCATAGCCCTTCCCGCCCTTGCGGACAGTTCCGTCAGCCTGCGCTCATAAATTCCCCGAGCCTTCGGAATACATTCGGCAAACAGGTATTTTTTATCCAGACCTTCCATAATCGCCTCCAACTCCTCCAGCCTGGCACGCTGCCGGATGAAATCATACCCCTGCATGCCTGCCGCACAAATCCCCATTGCCAACAGCAAAAGCAGGATAATCCCGGCTTCCGTCCCTGTCAGCCGCAGGAAAAACGCCGCCGCCAATGTCAAAACCGTCCGAAAGACAAGTCCTCCGAGACGGTCCGATAAAAATTCCCTGATTGTCATAACTGATACCCCATTCCTCTGCGTGTCTTAATCAATTCCGGCAGCCCCAGTTCTGCCAGCTTCCCCCTCAGTCTGGTCACATTCACACTGAGCGTATTATCGTCAATATAAATCTTGCTTTCCCACAACGCCTCTATCAAATCCGCCCGGGAAACAATTTCTCCCGCGTGCTCCATCAGACAGGCCAGAATCCGCAGTTCGTTCCTTGTCAATGCCGCCGTCCCTGCCGCCGAGGAAACGCTGCCCTTCGTCAGGTTAAGCCGCAGCCCTCCGGCCTCCAGCACCTCCGGCTGCGATGCCCCCGTGCTCCTGCGCAGCACGGATTTAATCCGCGCCAAGAGCACCGGCACGCTGTACGGCTTGGTTATATAATCATCACCGCCCAGACTCAATGCGCGCACTTCATCCGATCCGGAATCCCGGCCGGTAACAAAAATAACCGGCACCTCCATGCTCCTTTGCAGATCTGCACACACGGAAAACCCATCCCTCCCGGGAATGCCGATGTCCAACAAAATAAGATCCGGACGTTCCCGTTCCGCCACCCTGCGGACATTCGTAAAATCCTCCACAATCAGCGGACAGTATCCTTCATTTTTCAATAAAAGCACCAATTCTTCGCGTGTAGAACAGTCGTCTTCAATTATCATAATCTGCTTCATATAGCATAGCCCCTTCCGCTTGTCCTTGCTCTTCGGCAGTTCAGCTGCCTTATACGGCATACAGTCAAGGAAAATATCACTGTTTCCGCGCACGCTGCACTGTGCCCTTGACGACAAGTGCAGGACAGCATTGCAACAGATAAACGACAGAAATTATGACGAGCCGCTCATTGACGACGGAATGAAAACCATCCGCAAATACGGAATCGCTTACTATAAAAAACGGTGCAAGGTAATCTCTGATTAAAACAATTTTACGGCAGGCCCCTCCTATATCATTCTACCCCCAAAGCCTTCAATTCCGCCTCCGCGCTGTCCTTGTCCGTAAAATGTATCGTCTTTATGCCAAACTCCGCCGCCGCGGCAAGGTTACTCTCCAAATCGTCCAAAAACACGCATTCCTCCGGCACAAGGCGGTAGCGTTCCAACAGCCGCCTGTAAATCTCCGGTTCCGGCTTAATGGTCTTCTCCTGATAAGACAATATTCCTCCGTCCACATAATCCAGAAACCCCAATACATCTTTGCAGTCATGATGCGCCCTGTGAGCGAAATTGGACAGCACCAACACCTGATAACCCTTCCGCTTCAGTTCTTTCACCCAAGGTATCGCATAATCAAACTTTACCAACATACCGTCAATATTTTCCAAAGACTCCCTAAGTTCTTTTTCTATTCCCGGGTCATTTCTGACAAATTGATTCAATACCTCCTCATCCGTCAGCATCCCCCTGTCATACTCCGACCATGCCTTGCTCTCCACGGTAGCTTTCGCAATCCTGGCAAGCACCTCCTTGGAATAACCGAATTTTTCAAAATATGCTTTCCATTCAAATCCGGCAAGCACGTTGCCAATATCAAAAATAACCGTCTTAATCATTTCCTTATGATACCTTTCCGAATTTTCCTGTCTAATTACTATTCCGAATTTTCTTTCTTAATTTTCTTCCTTATATTATCCTTAATTGTCAAGCAGGACAAACGCCAGTAAACTTGTATTATATTTGAAGCTGATACGGGTGCGCCTTTCCCATGGACACTCGTCTGCGTTTCTCACGTTCAATCTTACCACAAGCCACTGCATTTTTCTACTGCTTTTTACATAATTTCGATATTTTCATTTTGTCATCCCATAAGGAGCAGGCCTTCAAAGGCATCCCCTTGCTGTCATGACATTTTTCACTCTGAAAATTCTTCCATATATGACTTATCCGGCCTTGGCGTAATTTTATCCGTACCATCTCAATGTCATCTCCATCTTTCTATCCATTCCTTTCCTTATCTTACCAACATGAATTTACCATTATCGCCTTCAAATACGTTCCGTCTCAATCTGTCTCGTCCATCGCTGTCTCCATCAGTGTAAATAGTTCTTTGTCCCGCAGATGATTCTCCATATTCATGATCAGCATCACGCGCCTGTCCTTTTCCGAATACAAATAATCCCGCTGCCATTCATAGTAATGCGGCCCGTCTCCCAATGCTCTCACATAACTCATAAAACCTTCCAGAACCCATGCTGTCTGCTTAATGTCAGTAAGACATTCATTTTCATAAAAACCATGCCATTTCCCATGTTCCCGGCTCCGCATGGCTAAATCTGCCTTCAGGTATTCTTTTCTCGCCTTCCCGGCCAGATAAAACGCCATCCGATAATCTTTTGCAAATGCCGCCCTCATACCGTCACATGCGGCAAGCGCTCCCCGGAAACAGTGATAGTGAATCTTCACCTGCAGCAAAACCGAATCCGCAAACAACTCTCTATCCCGATTCGTAAGTTGTACCTCTGTGCTCTCACATTTTCCGAGATACTCCTGATAAGAAAACGAGCCGGCTTCACAGACATCCCGATACCAGTCTGTCTGTTCCTTCAAGGTATCATGCGGTGCTGCCCAAAGCATATCCTCACTCCGGCTTTCCCGATCCTTCATAAACTGGTGCAGCAGCATTCTTATCCCATGGTTCGTAAACTGTTCTCCTGCATGTTCATCCTCCCTTGTTCCATAGGATACCGCATAGCGGGGATACTCCCCCAATCGTTCCGCCACTGCAAGACTTCCCTCTACACTAAAATATTTCTCCGTGTATTCTTTTCTGTGTCTGGCAATATCCACTTCCCCGACCTTCCACATCTGTGCAAAGAAGTCCAGATAATACACATGTGGCTTGACATTGGAACAGTTGACAATCCAGAAATCATCGCCGCCCCTTTCCAGAACCGCCATCAACTCCGCTCTGACAAACTCCGGGGAATTGGGCAGCATCGTAATATGATTCGCTGCCTGTAGATCATAGAAAGAAACATGGTAGTAAATCCCGTTTGCCTCCTCCTTTTTATCCGGCAATGAACATACCCTCGGATTATCGTTGCCCTGCCTCCTGCTGACCATCTTGCCATACCCGTTATCTGCCCATATTTTAATCACGTCCTCCGGCAGTGAAAGACATCCCTTCTGATACAGCTCCATCGTTTCCCCATAAAGGTTTGTACTGCACACGGCATTTGGATCTGATGCTTTGACCATATCATATTGCTTTCTTATCAGGTCTCCCATCAGCTTCCCTCTAGCCGCATCTGTCTGATATCTGTCGTCCTCATCCCAAAAGGGTCTGTCGCCCTGCCCCCGGAAACCTAAATTCCATATTATCTTCCTGTCACGCTGTGCCTCGATAGCGTCCTGCCAAAGACTGTGGAATTTTTCCGGATACAGATCATAGGATGCCTCCAGTTCAGGGTACGCCCTCGCAAACATCTCTGCCCCCAAAGGCTCCGCATGATGATGTGTAATCCACAATCCCATACTGTCCGCTAATTCTGCATACTTTTTTGAATTTTTATCAGTCCCCGGTATCACCATGTTACCGCCACAGCGAAGAAGCGTCTCAAATACCATCTCCCAGGGTTTATCCTTTTCCCTGTCCACATGCCATGTGTGAATCAGGACTTCATCGTTAACAAACCAGCCCCGGTATCTGACCCGAAACGGCTTTGATACAAACTGATAGTCCGCTGCAAGACATATTTCTTCTCTCTTCTCAAAAATCTGATCGTTCCAGAACCAAAATGCCCGGATACCTAAAAACATTTCACTGACAGCATATAATCCATAAACAAAGCCAAGTTCATCCGATGCCTCTATTTGCATACTCCCCTCTGAGATACTAATGCGAAACCCCTCTTTTGGCATCCTTCCTTCCACCAGAACGATTGGGCATCCCGGTTTACTCGTTTTAATAAATATCTTATCCATGTCCCTCCGCAGATGAGCAGCCGCATGTCTGACTGCCTCTGTCTGCGCACCTACGATTTCCGTATTACGATTTATTTTTATATTCATATAATCTCCTTTGGGACAATGTCCCCGCTTTTTGGCATATACCGTTCAAACAGCCTCACAAAGATATGAGAATTTACCCATGCAAAAAAAGCAAATCCGATTACCAGATCCAGAAACCATCGTTTCACTCCATAGACAATTGATAGTTTTCCCTCTGTTCCACTCTTTCCTTTTTTCATGGTGCCTCCATATCTCCCAATAATCATAAATGTAACGTGCCTTTCACCATGTTCTCTTATCATTTTCAGACCTGATACTTAAAGCACTCCGGCTTTCACAAAAAGTGTACATCAACTATTATAATAAAAAAGAAGGAAAACCATAGTACATTTTACCTTACGATTTTCCTTTTCTTTTAGATTATCTATCCCTCTGTCTATAACGCTTATCCGCTTAAAAGCTAATTTAATCCTGCCTAATATCCGCACAAGTGCGGCTGCACGACTCGCTGCTTGAGGGAATCAAGCTTCCGCAGCATTGCCGATACAGCCCTCTCCTACCGGAATCAATTCCAACAATTTCCTCCCTGCCGCCGACAGAGGGTTTCTGCTGTCGGTCACCAGACAGAATGCCCGCCGCGGTATGATTGCATTGAACCTTAACTCAAACAATTTGCCGGATTCCAATTCCCCTGCCGCAAAGTCCTTCATCACGCATCCCACCCCGAGATTACGGAGGGCAAACTGGACAATCATGTCACTGGTAGCCAGTTCAAATTCCGGACACATCTCCACACCGTTATTTTTCAGGAACGCATCCATATGCCTCCTTGTGCTTGTGTCCTTTTCCAAAGAAATCAAAGGCAGCTTTTCCAGTTCCTGCAAATCCAGCATCTTATTCTTATAAGTCATGAATTTCCGGCCTGCCACAAACACATCCTCAATTTCCCTCACCTTCACCGCCCGGATTCCCGCCGCCTCCTCAAAAGGCGTGCTCACCACGCCAAAGTCAATCTTCCCGGCCTGCAGCGACCGGATTGTTTCCGGAGTAGGCGCATTGGATACCGTAACCCGTATTTTCGGGTACTTCTCATGAAATTGCTCCAAGTAAGGAAGCAGATAAAACCGCAGCGTCATGTCACTGGCACCGATATGCAGTTCCCCCAATTCCAAATCCAGCATCTGCGCCAGCTTTTTTTCTCCCAGCTCTATCTGCCCATAGCCCTCGGCCACATAAGAGAACAGCAATTCCCCTTCCGCCGTCAGCTTAACGCCTTTAGAGGCGCGCACGAACAGCTTCGTGCCCACCTCCTGTTCCAACTGCTTGACACACTGACTCACCGCCGGCTGAGATATGGAAAGCTGTGCCGCCGCCGAAGTCAGGCTCCGGCATTTTGCCACATGATAAAAAACTTTATAGTACTCCAAGTTGCTTACCATACCTTACGCCGCCTTATTTCCTCAGAGGACTTTCCCGGTAAATAATGTCGCCTCTGGAAGGCCCGTTGCTGATCATTGTTATCGGATAGCCAATCTGCCCTTCTATAAACTCCACATATTTCCGGCAGTTCTCCGGCAAATCTTCATATTTCTTAATTCCCCTGATTTCGCTTTTCCATCCCGGAAGAGTTTTCAGTACCGGCTTTGCCTTTTCCAGCTTGGCCGTCACCGGGAAATCCGTCGTCACCTCTCCGTCGATTTCATAACCGACACAGACAGGAATTTCATCCAGATAACCAAGCACATCCAGCACGGTAAACGCTACATCCGTAGCCCCCTGCAGCCGGCAGCCGTATTTGGATGCCACACAGTCAAACCATCCCATACGCCGCGGCCTTCCCGTGGTTGCCCCGTATTCTCCGCCGTCGCCGCCGCGCCGCCTGAGTTCTTCCGCCTCTTCCCCGAAAATCTCCGACACAAATGCCCCTGCTCCCACTGCCGAAGAATAAGCTTTACACACCGTATAAATTTCCTTTATTTCATAAGGAGGAAGCCCTGCGCCGATTGCACCGTAAGCCGCCAGCGTGGAAGAAGAAGTCACCATAGGATAAATGCCGTGATCCGGATCCTTCAGAGTTCCCAGCTGCCCTTCCAGCAGAATCGTCTTATCTTCTTTCAGTGCCTGCGCCAGATAAGCAGACACATCACAGACATAGGGAGCCACCATATCCCTATACCCGTGCAGTTCCTCCAGCAATTCCTCCTCATGGATCAACGGTTTATGATATAAATGCTCCAAAAGCACATTTTTCGTTTCCACAACCCTTGCCACTTTTTCCCTCAGCCGTTCCTCTTCAAAAAGTTCGCTGACCTGAAAGCCGATTTTGGCATATTTATCCGAATAAAATGGGGCTATGCCCGATTTGGTGGAACCGAAAGATTTCCCTCCCAGCCGTTCCTCCTCATATTGGTCAAATAATATATGATAAGGCATCACAATCTGCGCCCTGTCCGACACAAGCAGCTTCGGCATCGGCACATTCCGATCCGTCACTGACTGAATCTCCTGAAAAAGCAGCGGAATGTTCAATGCCACCCCATTTCCGATAATACTGGTGGTATGGCTGTAAAACACACCCGACGGCAGAGTATGCAGCGCAAACTTCCCAAAATCGTTTACTATCGTATGCCCTGCATTGGCTCCGCCCTGAAATCGGATGATGATATCCGCTTTTTCGGCAAGCATATCCGTAATCTTCCCTTTCCCTTCATCTCCCCAGTTCGCACCGACTACCGCTTTTACCATAATATCAAGCCTCCGTTTAACCATTCCCGCCCCGGACACGCCCGGAAAGCCATTCCTGCCCTTCGGCAGCAACCATTTTCCAAACACCCCGGCGGCATCCCTATCGCTTACTCTCTGATTATACATGACAAATAAACATAAGTAAAATCAATATTTGTTATATATGATATAACGTATCCTTATATCAATGACATCACCGCATCGCTGACCGATGACAACGCGGCAGATGGAAATTTAAACAAATGAAACATGGTTAATTGGTGCGGGGCATACTATAATCCCTTCTTCTCCAAAAACTCCCTTGCCACCTCTTTATCTTCCTTCCCGTTCACTTCCACTTCATAGTTCATCTGCTGCATTTCCTCCTCGGAAATCATCCCGTTCAGCTTCTCCAATATCCCCTTCAGTTCCGGATACTTCTCCAAAGCTTCTTTCCTGACCACGGTACCTGCTTCAAAAGTTTCAAAGAAACCTCCGTCATCGGTCAGCAGCACCAACTGATTGGCCGCCAGCTGCGCATCCGTAGTAAATGCATTGATTACATCCACTTCCTTATTTTTCAAAGCTTCATATTTCAATGCAATTTCCATCTGCATAGTATCCCCAAACTGCATATCATAAGCTTCGCAAAGCCTGGGATATCCCGTCTCCAATTCAATGTAATCCGGATTTCCCCCGAATATAAGCTGCGGCGAAGCTTCCGCCAAATCCGAATAATCGGCCAATCCGTATTCCTCCGCCGTCTCCTGCCTTACTGCCAACCCGTAAGTATTGGAAAACCCATACAATCCTGTCCAAGTAAGCCCCATTGCATCATATTCTTCCAAAAGCAGGGAGTACAGCTTATCGTCATCCTTTTCCATCTCTTCCTTCTTCAGCACATTCAGCCACGCCGTCCTTGTATATTCCGGATATAAGTCAAATTCCCCCTTCACTAACGCCGGATGAATATTCGTGGTGCCTCCGCCCACTCCCTTCGTTATCTCCACCTCATAATCCGTTTCCGCCTCTATCATCTGCGCAATGATTTCCGTCAGGATATACTGCTCCGTCATGGGCTTGGAAGCAATCTTAATTGCTTCTTTTTTCCCGCATCCGCATAAGCCAATCACCATACATCCCAATGCCAGCAAAACCTTTCCCCGTTTCATAACCATTCCGTTCATAAGTCCCATCTTTCCTCTCATCCTTTCCATGTATGCATCGTCTTTCGTCATAAGCATCCATCCATGCCGCACCGTCACGCGCCAAGCAGCTTCTTCACAAATTCATCCCTGGGATTCTCCGTTAATTCCTCTTTCGTCCCTTCCTGCAGGATACCCCCGTCCTTCATAATCAGAATGCGGCTTCCCAGCAAAAAAGCTTCCCCAATATCATGGGTAATGAACACCACGGTAATCCCCGTCTTCTTCTGTAATGCCAACAGTTCCTCCTGCAGCCCTTTCCGCGTAATCTCATCTACCGCCCCAAAAGGCTCGTCCATTAACAGAATATCCGGCTCTGCCGCCATGGCACGCGCAATCCCCACCCTCTGCTTCTGCCCGCCCGACAGCTGCCGCGGGAACCGCCCCGCCAATTCCGGCGGAAGCTGCACCGTTTCCAGCATCTTACAAGCCAATGCCCTTTTCTCTTCCTTCGCCATCTTTCTTTCCAATCCGGGAACATAACATATATTCTCTTCCACCGTCATATGCGGAAACAGCTTGGCTCCCTGCACCGCATAGCCAATCTTCCTGCGCATCCCTGCCAGATTACAAGCCGACAGACATTCCCCCTTCACCCTCACTTCTCCCTCTGACGGCGCCACAAGCCCGTTCATCATTTTCAGAAGCGTAGTCTTCCCGCACCCCGACGGGCCTATCATAACGAGAAATTCCCCTTTCCCCACATTCAGGGACACCTTCTCCAATACCTTATTTTCCCCATAACACGCCGAACAATTCCGAATTTCAATCACATTATCCAATGCCATACCTCCTGTTCGCCGCCTTCTCCGCCTTGGACAGCAGCCAGTCACTCAGCAAGGCCAGCAGCGCAATCAGCAGCGACCCCGCCGCCGTCAGCGTCATATTGTAGGTAGTGATGCCCCGATAAATAGCCGCGCCAAGCCCGCCCGCGCCAATAAAAGAAGCAATCCCTCCCATGGCAATAATCATAACCACCATATTGCGGAACCCGCTTATAATGACCGGAAGAGCCAACGGAAAACGAACCCTAAGCAGCACCTGCCTCCCGTCCGCCCCAAGCCCCTCCGCCACCTCCAGAATACCCGCATCCACATTCACCAGCCCCGTGTAAGTATTCCGCACTATCGGCAAAAGCCCATAGACCGTCAAAGCAATCACCGCCGTCTTGTTGCCAATCCCCGTAAACGGAATCAGAAACCCAAGAAGCGAAATGGAAGGCACCGTATAAATAACATTAATAATCCCCAAAACAACAGCCGCCGCCCTTTTATGCCTGCTGATCAGAACCCCTGCCAGAATCCCTAAAACCCCGGCACAGACCACTGCCGTCAAAGAAATCCTGACATGCTCCGCCAGACAAGTCAGGAAAAATTCCCGCCTTTCCCATAACAACTCCATCAACTGCATACCACTTACCTCCCTGCTTCCTGCCCCATTTCATCCCCGAACCTATTCATAGTAAACAACAAAAACATCTGCCGCTTACTATAAATAAATACACACATCCGCATAGAGAAGTTTGCTGCATTCACAGCATACGGACGGCGCAAACGGAAACGACGAAAATCGCTTCCCGTAAAAAATCAACGCCCGGCTACAGGCATCCCACCTCAAACATGCCATGCCGCAAAGCAAAGCACATCCCAAAGAACAAACGTTCTGACTTCATTACTATAAAACATATCCGTCACTTTGTCAACAAATTTTTCTGTCACATCCCCGACGAATTTAAAGCTTTGCCAACTCACCACAAAGCGCACAAAACAACCCTCCATCCAGACAGAAATTGGAGCACTAATCAATTTACTTAAATTTTCGGTATTTCTTCTCTATCACCGTCACATACACCACCATGGCTGCAATCGCCTCCGCCATACCCCCCAGAACGGAAACCATAACATACGGTGAATTCTGCCCCTCCGCCCCCCATTCATCCCACTTATCATTTCCTACCCTAAAGCAATTCAAACCACGAAAGCAATCTTTTTCAATCTACAATTCCCCCAAAACACAAGCAACACACTCCCGATTTCCCCAATGTCATTCCGAAAACAAAACGAATACCATTGAATATTTCCCCCATTCCCAGCGTTTGCCGGAAGCTGTTGCCGGACGGAAGGGGCATGTTAGGAGGCGGGGATGCCTTCACGCTCCGGCCGGCTCAGGGCTTATGGTACTGCATTTCATCCAAAAAAATGAGGATATTTCTTACTGCTTTTCCTGCCGGATTTTCTGCCGTTCCAGGCGGCACTGTCTGACCGAACACAGTGAGGGAGTTTGCCGCCGTTGGCAGAAAATCCGACAGGAAAAACAGTTAGAAATATCTCATTTTTGCAGTTGAAATGCAGTACCATAAGCCCTGAGCCGGCCGGAGCGTGAAGGCATCCCCGCCTCCTAACATGCCCCTTCCGTCCGGCAACAGCTTCCGGCAAACGCGTCCGGCGAAAGCGTCCTCCAAACCATCCTCCAAAACCATCCGGCGAAAGCACCCTCCCCTTATAGCTGCCTAAAAATCTCCGTCTCCCGCTTCAGATGAACCGCAATCTCCTGATTCTCGTCCATATGCTGCGCAATATTCTCCATATCCGTAAGCAGCACCTGCGTACTGTCCGCCGCATTCCCGATACCGCTCACCCCTTCCCCGATGGCGCGGGTAATCAGCCCTATAGAATCCGCAATTTCACTGACCGTCCCCTGCAGCCTATCCATACGCTTGGAAAAATCGCTTACCACATTTTCAATATAATTTGCCTTCCTCCGGTATTCACTGCCGCCGTTCACGAAATTCTTAAATTCCGGCAAAATAGAGTCATTCATATAATCCACTAATCCCTTTGCATTTTCCGCCAGATTATTCACCGCCTGAATGACCACGCTGTTAATGCCCTGAATCCGGTTGGCCGCATCCTGGCTGGCCGTGGAAAGCTGGCTGATTTCGGAAGCGACCACCGCAAAGCCTCTGCCGGCCGCGCCCGCCCGTGCCGCCTCTATGGAAGCATTCAGGGACAGAAGATTGGTTTTGCTGGCAATATGCAGGATATCATTGGTCAGGCTGTTTACTTGATCCACGCTCTTACTTTCTTCTATCGCCTGTTCCAGCACTTCCAATATCTCATTCATCTTCCGTTCCGTAGTTTCCATATTCTCATGGGCAGAACCTTCCAAGCTGTCCGCATGGCTCTTCATTTCCGTGGTATAATCCAATATTTCCATCGTCCGCTCCGCCATTGCGTCCACCTCTTTTTTCACTTCGTCCGCATTGGTATTAATCAGAGATGCCGACGTGGACATTTCCCCCATGGCGGCGGATAATTCCTCCGTCACCGCAGACAAATCCGCCACACTGCCGTTGGAAGTCAGCACGCTTTCCCGCACCTCATTGACCAGCCTTTCCATTTTCTGGGAATTCTCTATAATTACCCCGAAAATATCCTGCAGTTTCTCCATAAATACATTGATTCCTTTTCCTACCTCTGCAATTTCCCGGTTGGATGGAATGCTGACCCGGCTGGTCAAATCTCCCTGCCGCTTATCAATATCGGAAATAATCCCGTTAATCTCATTTCTGGTTCTGCCTAACGGAAGAATCACCATTTTAAAAACACTGAACAGAGTAATCAGCAGCGCGGCCACACTGATGCCGATAAACACTGCGCCCAGAACCAAAGCCTGCCGATATGTGTCATTCTGCTGCACCCTTGACTCCTGTGTGCGCTCCTGCATATAATCGGTCATGGCATCTATGCTGCCCTGCATGGCATTGGCATAATCCGCAATGGCTCCGTTGGCCAAAGCATATGCCCCTTCGTTGTCCACATTGGCGCTGTAAGCCATCAGGTTGGCGATTTCCCATTTCAGCCCCTCATAATTATCCAAAAGCTTTTTATAATCCCCCTGCATTTCATCCGTCACATAAGGACGAAAATCCGCCAAATATCCGTCCAAAACCTTTTCCTCTTCCTTAATGGCATCCACTAAGACAAGCATGGAATTCAGGTCTATGGCAAGCACATGGGAAAGCCCCATCTTATGCACATTCTGAGTCTCTTTCTGAATTTTCCCCAGTTCCGTGATTCCTGTCATATATTCGTTTGCGATTACCGATGCTTTTGCATTGATTCCCTGTATATTGATTACCGATATAATGCTGGACATCATGCAGACAATTCCCAGTATAAATACGGGCACAAGCAGAATCAGCTTCGTGCTGACACGCAGTTTTGCATTTTTCACATTGGCGCTTTTCTTCTCTGCCATCATCATCCGTCCCCCTCTCAGTTAACTGCGGAAGCAGTTATCCCTGCCACCAATGCATCTATAATCTCCTGCGGTTCCTTTCCTTCCGCATTGCCTGCGGCCATCTTCAGCCCGAATTCCGAGGACGGCGTCCAGTAATTATTCCCCACCCTCTGCAAAACGCCGTATTGCGCCTGCTCCATGACTGCCTGTATGGCAGGTACCTGTTTGACCGCATCGGACGATGCGGCATTGATATTGGACGGCCCTTGGTTGCGTCTCTCAAAACGGAGCACCTGATTTTCCTCATTGGTAATCCAATCCGCAAATTTCAAGGCCCAGTCCAAATGCTCGCTGTATGCATTCACCCCTATCATTTTATATCCCACAAAGGAGGCCATCTGCACCTGCTGCCCTGCACAAGTATAAGTAGGCAGCTTTTTCGCCCCGTAATTGTCTCCCCAGATTTGCCGTATCTCCATGGCATTCCATACGCCGCTGACTCCGGCAATGGCTGTCCCCGCCCTGGCGGCCTCTATGAAATCACCGTCCGGCTGGGATATGAACCCGGGATGAGCAGCAATGGCCAGCATGGCATTCACAATGTCCACGCCTTTTATCGGCCCCTCTACGGTATTCCAGTTGCAGTGATTGGTCACTCCGTCTTCATTTATTCCAAATTCCAGCCCTGTATTCCCGAAAAAGGTATATAAATACCATCCGGAATCCCATTGCATGGAAAACTTCTTCTCATTTTCTGCCGCAACTTCCAATATACGGTCCAAAGTCTGCACGTCTTCCTCCGAGAAATAATTTTTGTCATAATAGAGGAAATATCCGTTATCCGCGGTCATCGGATAAGCATACAGCGTATCGCCGATACAGGCCGCCTCCACGGCTCCTTCGGCATTCGCCTTCTTTATCTCTTCCGCATTGGGCACCCGTGCCAATGCCCCGCCTGCCACCAAGCTTGCCAGCTGGTCATCCGCCATTGAAAACACATCCGCCGCATTATGTACATCCCCTAATACATTCCCCCTGGTATCCGCATCCGAAGCTTCCTCGATCTGTATGTCGAATTCTGCCTGTCCCGCATACTCTTCCTTGAAGCTTTGAATCAATTCTTCCAACAATTCATTGCCTGCTGCCTCCGACCAGACGGTCAGCGTAACGACTCCCTCCTGCTTCGGAGTTTCTCCGCTCCCTTCTTCCGCCGGTGCCCCCAAAGTTCCCACACTCTCCGAAACTTCTCCACTATTCGCTGCCGGCTCCGTTTCCCCTGCACAACCGACAGCCAATACACTGCACAGCCCGATTACGGCCATGCGTCCTAGCCCTTTTGCTTTCATCCGATTTCCTCCTGCTTTTTCATTTTTATGCCATAGCCGGCACGCTTTCCCTGCCCGGCAACAGCCCGGGCTGCTTTCACGTCTGCATGCATGTGACTTTCACGTCTGCATGCATGTGCCCCTCACGGCAGCCGCTCCTTTTTTCCCGAAGCGGCATACCAAACCTTACAATGCCTTAATCCTGTCCACAGCCTCCACCGTGTTCGCATAGCTTCCAAACGCAGTCAGCCTGAAATAAGTTTCCCCGCTGGGTCCAAAGCCGGAACCGGGTGTTCCCACCACATTGGCCTTTTCCAATAAATAATCAAAAAACTCCCAGCTTGTCATGCCAAACGGAGCTTTCAGCCAGATATAAGGTGAATTGACTCCCCCGGACACTGTATAGCCGGCCTCCTTCAGCCCATTCAGAATATATTTTGCATTGTTCATGTAATAAGCGACCTGCTGCTTCAGCTGCGCCTTTCCGGCCTCGGAATAAACGGCTTCCCCGGCCCGCTGCACAATATAAGGAGCCCCGTTATACTTCGTGCCATGCCGTCTTGCCCATAACGAATGCAGCATAACATCGCCGCACTTCAGATCCTTAGGGATTACCGTATATCCCAAGCGGACTCCGGTAAAGCCTGCATTCTTGGAGAAAGAATGCAGTTCTATTGCACAGGTCCGCGCGCCTTCACATTCATAGATGCTATGGGGCACATCCTCCTCCGAAATATAAGCTTCATACGCCGCGTCGAAAATAATGACCGCCCCAACCTTATTCGCATAGTCCACCCACTCCTGAAGCTGCGCCTTAGTGACAGCAGAACCGGTAGGATTGTTAGGAAAGCAGAGATAAATCAAATCAGGAGTCTCCTTCGGCAGTTCCGGCGCAAAATCATTTTCTGCCAGACAGGGCATATACACTACGTCGCTCCAGGTTTCCGCTGCCGCATCATAGGTGCCTGTCCTGCCCGCCATTACATTAGTATCCACATAAACCGGATATACCGGATCGCATACTGCAATTTTATTGTCCGTGCCGAAGATTTCCTGAATATTTCCGGAGTCGCATTTTGCCCCGTCGGAAATAAAAATCTCATCTTCCGCAATGGCACAGCCTCTGGCCTTATAATCATTCTCCGCAATGGCCTTCCGCAAAAATTCATATCCAAGGTCAGGGGCATATCCCCTGAAAGTTTCCGCTTTCCCCATTTCGTCCACCGCCCCGTGCAGTGCCTCTATAATTGCAGGAGCCAACGGCTGCGTCACATCGCCGATGCCTAACCGGATAATCTTTTTGTCCGGATTTGCCTGCGAATAAGCATTTACTTTTTTGCCTATCGTGGAAAAAAGATAGCTTCCCGGCAGTTTCAGGTAATTTTCATTAATTTTAAACATATCATTTCTCCTTATTCATTATAATCTGTTTCACCGTCAAAAACAGTCTCTGCCGGCCCGGACATATATACCATATTCTCTTTCCGATCCCACAGAATATTTAACTCGCCACCCAATAGTTTAACAGTAACTTCCTCTTCCGTCAAATCATTTAATATGCAAGCCACCGCCGCCGCACAAGCTCCGGTTCCGCAGGCCAGCGTCTCCCCCGTCCCTCTTTCCCATACACGCATTTGTATGGTTTTACGGTCCAGCACCTTCACAAACTCCGTGTTGGTCTTTTTCGGGAATCGGGGATGCTTCTCTATCAGGGAGCCGACGCCTTCTACCATATTCCGGCCGAATACATCTCTGCTGTCCGCTTTCCCGCCCTCATTCTCATTGTCCGTTCCGATCAATATGTTTTTCTCGTCTACAAATATGACTGCATGAGGATTTCCCATGGACACACAGGTAATCTTATACTTTTTTCCGCCTGCCTCGATTTCTTCCCCGATTACCTCTTCCGCATCGGAAATCACCGGCACCTCGGCTGCCTTCAGTACCGGCGCGCCCATGCTCACCCTCACCTTCACTACCTTCCCGTCTTCCACGGACAGGTCTAAAAGCTTGACGTTCCCGCAGCTGACAATACTGATTTGCTGACGGTCCGTCCAACCCCTGTCATATACATATTTAGCCACACAACGTATTCCGTTTCCGCACATTTCCGCCCGGGAGCCGTCCGCGTTGTACATCTCCATCTCAAAGTCGGCTTTCTGCCCCGGTTCCGTCTCCTTCCCCTCCGGTACCCGGTGTATCCATATCACCCCGTCGCCGCCTATGCCGAAATGCCGGTCGCTGAGCCTCCTTACCAGTTCTGCCCTTTTTTCCGCATTTTCCGGCCTTTGACTCCCCTCCATATAAATATAATCATTTCCGCATCCCTGCATCTTCGTAAACTTTATTTTCATGCATCCCTCTCCTTTCCTTCTCCCATGCTCTCTGCTACTTTTAAGCATACCACAATTTTATCCATTCTGCACTGCATTCTACGCAGTAATCCAAAAGAACGCATGCTTTTCTTCTCCTTTCCGGCGAAAAAAAGACTGCCGCAGTCACCCCGGCAGTCCTTTTGCAAACTTCATTTCTATACTGTTTTTTCTTCATGGCAAGGAGAATGATTACCGCCACTCAGCAAATCCTCTATTGATTCAGCTTAAACTGACATACAAGGCCGTCCAAGGTCACTGCCTGTGCAGACAGTTCCTCGCTGGTAGCGGAAGCTTCCTCTGCCGTCGCCGCATTGCTCTGCACTACTTCCGATATCTGGTTTACGCCAATCTCCGCCTGACGCATCGCTTCTGCCTGTTCTTCAATCATTACCTTCAGGCTCCTGGAGAATTCCGCAATAGACTTAATTCCGTCAACCACTGACTGTAGCGAGCCGGATGCCCGTTCTGCCGCACGGTTTCCTTCCGTAACTTCCTTGATAGAGCCTTCTATCAGTTCCCTGGTATCCACGGCGGCTTTCGCGCTCTGATCCGCCAACTCCCTGATCTGACCTGCAACTACCGCAAATCCACGGCCGGATTCGCCGGCCCTTGCCGCTTCTATGGATGCATTCAGGGACAGCAGGTTTGTCTGTGCCGCAATGGATTCGATTTCGGAAATAATATTTCCGATTCTCATGGAAGCATCGTTTATCCGTTCCATGGCCGCCATCATAGTATTCATTTCTTCCCTGCTGTTATCGGCCTCACTTGCATATTGCTGCGCTTTTGTATAAGAATCTTCTGCGCTGACTACGCTTCTTTCCATCGTCGATGTAATGTCACTGATAGTTGCATGCAATTCCTGTACTGCACTGGCCTGTTCGGTAGCGCCTTCCGCAAGGCTCTGGGATGCCTCTGCCAAATCGCCGGAACCGGCCTGCACCTGATTGGAGGCTTCTCCGATGGAATGCAGTGTCTTGGTCATCTGCGCCCTCATTCCTCGCATAGCTTCCAGCATCTTCATGAAATCGCCGGTATATTTTTCTTCCACCTTGGATCTGGCAGTATAATCCCCGCCTGCCATCTGTTCCATGATTCCGCCCATATCAAGGATAATTGCACTCAGGTTGTCTGCCATATGAGTTGCATAAGTTTCCATCTCTTCCACTTCGTCGCCGGTATTTGCCAACGGGAACGGAGAAGTAAGGTCGCCTTCTGCAAAGGTTTTCAGCCTTCCTCCCAAATCAATCAGCGGATCGCCTATCTTTCTTGCAATATTCTTACCGATGCGCATGGAAATCAATACGGAAAGGCCGATTACAACTGCAATCAGAATAGCCGTAACTACACTTATCACCGTAAGCACAGTGGATAAGGAACGTCCTTCATTCACTTTTACATCCAAAAGCGATTCCAGATTTTCATAGATGCCGTTATATACGCCGGCCAACTCATTCAGGGCTATGTCCTGTGCTTCTCTGCAGCGCTCCCTGTCCGTAGTTGCCCCAATCTCCATGATTCTTGTATCCAGTTCCCAATATGTATCCAATTCCGCCACTATAGCATCGTAAGTTTTCTTACCGTCTTCGGACACTATCGTTTTTTCCACTTCCTTCAGGCTTTCCTTAAATTCCGCAATTTTCTCTTCATGCTGCTGCACTACCATGGCTATGGCATCTTCGTCGTCATACCCAATTGCCGCACGGAGCGACGACCTGATATCCGCAAATTCAAACATTGCCTTTCCAATGTCACCCTGCGCAAAACCAAAATTAGTCAGCGCATAAGAATACCTGTTAGATAATACAATAATTGCAATCAAACCGACAATAGCCGCTATGGCTGTGATTGCCGACACCGTAAAAAAAGATCTGGTAAGTTTCTTTTCAATCTTTTCTTTTTTTACCATTACTATGCTCTCCTCTCTGTCCTATTTCCCGGCTTGCTGTCAGGAACTACTTTCACTTAAATATGATTTTATACATATTTTATTAAATATTCAATAGTTTTTACAAAAAATGTTCTATTCTGTCAATAGTTTTAAGAAAAAATTAATTTTCCTCTGATACGTCAATATCCCGTATTTCTGCATATCCTAAGACATCCCCCAATATCATTTAGGCAATTTGCTGTACCGACCCTTTAAATTTTCATTAAAAATGCACATATGCGTTTTGTTCTGTCAGCTCTCCTCCCACTACTGCTCTTCCTTTTTCCGTATCCTCCTTAAAAATACTTCTTTTCGCTTCTCCCACCGCATCACTCCTTAAACCAACTTTTTTTAAATTATAACACAAGATAATACCATTTTCCAGTTTTGTATAAATTGTTTTGCTGTTTTTGCAATGGTTGGTTGCTCAGAAACTGATGCCTTTTCCCATATGCGGAAAGTCCGCCGCCCATGCGGCATCTGCGGCAAAAAGCAAAAGCAGCACAAGACATAGCAGCTGCAGCCCCTTCCTGCCCTTTTCCCTTCTCCACGTCTTCCGGTACAGCATCCGCAGATAAGGAATGACATAGCAGATGAGCAGCCATCCTCCCACCCCGAACAGCAAGCTGGCCAACAGGCAGATACGTCCCCCCACATTCAAAAACTCCCCGCTATAGTCCCACCACCGGATTCCCCAAGTCCGTTCCAGCAGAAAACTGGCCAGATATTCCAATACGGAACAGACAGCCATGGAAACGAAAAAAACACGCACCTGCTTCTTTTCCCATCGCTTCAGCAGAAAAGCCAGCAGAATCCCCCCGCCCCCGTAAATCGGCAGCCATGGCCCCCACAGCACTCCCCGGTTCACAAAGTCCCCGTCCTTCACCAGATAAATTCCCGCCTCCCATACCCAGCCTGCAAAAGACAGCAGAAAAAACAGCGGCACATAAAAGAAAAAACCATATACCTGCCCCGTACGCCTCTGCCCCGAATTCAAATCCTTCCCTTTTCCCGTTCCATATTCCATTGCCTTTTCCCTTATCATTCCCTTACCGCTCTCTTTTCCGCGTCCATTTTCCTGCCGCCCTTTCACAGACATTATGCCGCTTTTTAACAAATCCTATTCGGCCGGACGACTTTCATGCCGCGGAAATATTTCAGCTTTGTGCCTGCGTTGGTGTCCCGGCCTGTTGACAATCTTTTCCCTTTGTCCTATCATTGACTGGTGTTACCAATGGAGGGAGGGAAATACCAATGAAATTTTTACGACAGTTCAGCATCATCCTATCCGTTTCTTTCCTGGGCGAACTACTGCATGCGGCGATACCGCTCCCGGTTCCGGCCAGTGTCTACGGTCTGGGACTTATGCTGACTGCATTGTGCACAGGTGTGCTGAAAGTGAAGCAGGTGAAAGAAACGGCTGATTTCCTGATTGAAATTATGCCCGTCATGTTCATCCCCGCCGCCGTAGGGCTGCTGGATGCCTGGCCGCAGCTGCAGCCTATATGGATTCCCATTGCACTGATTACGCTCTTTACCACCATCATCGTCATGGCAGTGACCGGCCGGGTGACGCAATACATGATCCGAAAGAAAACATCTTCGGAAAGTAAGCGAAACAAAGATACCGTCCATTTCATATCCGCCAAAACAGACACGGAGGATGACCGACATGAAAGAAATTCTTACTGATTCCGTATTTTTTGGGGCTTTTCTAAGCCTCGCCGCATACGAAGCCGGACTGGCCCTGAAGAAAAAGTTCAGGCTGACCGTCCTGAACCCGCTGCTGACAAGCACGTTCTTTGTCATAGCCGCCCTTCTGCTGCTTGACATAGATTACCGCAGCTACAATGAAAGCGCAAAATATATAAGCTATCTTCTGACCCCGGCCACCGTATGCCTGGCCGTCCCCCTCTATCAGCAGATTACGCTGCTCCGGAAAAACCTCACTGCCGTAGCCGGCGGAATTACCGCAGGAGTGCTCACCAGCCTTCTGAGCGTTTTCCTGCTCTCCAAGCTGTTTTCCCTGAATCATGAGCAATATGTGACATTACTGCCAAAATCCATTACCACTGCCATCGGAATGGGCATTTCCGAAGAACTTGGCGGCATCCGAACCATTACCGTGGCAGTCATTATCGTCACGGGAATCATAGGAAATGTCATTGCGGAATCTATATGCAAAATATTCCGCATACAGGAACCGATTGCCAAGGGACTGGCAATCGGCACTTCCTCCCATGCAATCGGAACGGCCAAAGCTATGGAACTGGGAGAAACGGAAGGTGCCATGAGCAGCCTGGCCATTGCCGTGGCAGGACTTCTGACCGTCCTTGGCGCTTCTTTCTTCGCCGAACTGATGTAATGGCATAAATATTTCCTTCTGCCGGTACCCGGAATTCCTCTCTGCCCGAAGGAAACAAGAATAAAACAAAAAAGAAACAAAAGCTTGTATCTAAAAAAAGAATTCCCCAAAACTGGCATGGTTGAAAAAACCTTAAATGGCTCTTTCAACGATGCCATTTCTGCGTATAATATGTTTCAGGCAGTTTGATTTTAAACAAACCGCTTGGCTCGTTGCCCGCGGAAAAAAAGAAAGGAATGAGATTATGAAGAACAGCAAAAATGAACAGATTCAGAAAATTGTATTTACAGGAGTTATTGCCGCCCTGTCGTATGTGGTTTTTACTTTTCTGCAGATTAAAATCACGCTTCCCGGAGGGGATGCCACTTCTATCCATTTAGGCAATGCGGTCTGTGTCCTCGGTGCGCTGCTGTTGGGCGGCGTATATGGAGGCTTGGGCGGGGCTATCGGAATGACAATCGGGGATTTGCTCGACCCGGTCTATATTGTCTACGCCCCGAAAACTTTCCTCCTGAAATTCTGCATCGGACTGATTACCGGTCTGGTTGCCCATAAAATGGGACATATCTCAACGGAAACCGACTCCGGCAAAGTGCTGAAATGGACGGTGGCGGCGGCAGTCAGCGGCCTGCTGTTCAATGTCATCTTCGACCCGCTGACAGGCTATTTCTATAAACTGGTTATTTTAGGAAAGCCGGCAGCGGAACTTGTGCTGACGTGGAACATAGCCTCCACCTCCTTCAATGCCGTTGCCTCCGTAATCGCCTCCGTGGCGGTATATATGGCGCTGCGCCCTGCATTGAAAAAATCCGGCCTGTTCCCTGCCAATATCGGCATGCGGACAAAACAATACGGCTAAGTCAATTTCCCTTTGGGTGACTATATAAAATCGAGCAGGGAAGACATTCCCTGCTCGCCATGCCGGGCACCCGCCAGCTTTTGCCGACATATCTCATCTGCGTGCCTGTATGCATAAAAATAATCCTACCGAATTTTATTCCTCCGGTATAATGATTGCCGCCAGCAGATATACCACAAATCCTGTCCCTACGCTGCAGATGCTGGCTATCAGCCAAATAATCCGTATTACCGTAGGATCCACGCCGATATACTCCCCCAATCCTCCGCACACTCCGCAGATTGTCCTGTTTGTCTTTGACCTGATAAGCTTTTTGTAATCGTTTCCCATCCTTCATTCCTCACTTTCTTATTCTTATGATTTTATTTTACTGTTTCTTTGTTTCCATGTCTCTTTCCGCTATTCGGAAAAAGTAAGGCTTATTTCACCCATAGAACATTCCAGAGAGCATTCCGCTGCCGCCTTATTGTTAATGCGGACATCTTCTGCCAGACCACTGTAATTTCTGCCGTCCACATCTATGCTGCCCACCGCACAGCAGATTTCGTAATTATAGTCCGAGACTTTCCCCGAAAGAATCAATTCTATATTACCCATGCCGCATTCCATATCGATTTCCCGGCTGACACTGCCTTTCATATAAGTAGAGCCCAAACCGGTTTCCGCATCCAGCTTCTGTACATTTATCTTGTTCAGCGAAACGGCTCCCATTCCGGTTTCCACCTTCAGTTCCACACCGTCCAACTCTCCCACGATGATTTCCCCGGCACCCACTGACAAATCAATTTCATCTGCAGAAAGGGATGCAATCTCCACCACTCCGCCTCCCATCTCTATATCGGCCTCACGGAAAACCATACCCTTAGGAAGATACAGATAAACTCTTTCTTCCTTATTAATATACTGATCCCACATTTCTTTCCGGTTTCCTTCCAAATGGAACTTTCCGTTTTTCTCATAATATCGGTAGGTTCCTTTGCCCTCTGTTTTTATGCCGAAAGTATCGCCTTCCGCCTCCTGTATATACAGCGCGGCTCCTCCGATTTCCACATCAAGGTCTTTCACATCCGCCGCCCGTATGCCGGTATCCTCATAATCGGCAGCATCCGGCAGGCTCAAACTAATTTCGCCGTTATTCCCGCCGCCTGCAGCATTCGAAGCCGCATCCGATTCCGCAATACCCTCCAGATCTTCCAATTCCTCCAGCTTATCCAATTTCGCCAGATTCTCCAACTCTTCCAAATCCTCCAGTTTTTCCAAATCCTCCACTTCTTCTAATTCTTTCAAATCTTCCCAATCCATCCAGTCCCCCCAATGCCACCGGCTGTAATGACCGGGTATCGCCCAAGCAAGCCTAGCCCATGAGCTGCTCCTGCCTATCTCGTTTGCCAGCCGCCAGCCGCCGGTAAAGTAACCGAAAACGCACAGTGTTCCTCCTATTATAATAAGGAACAAAGCCGTACACAACCATATTTTGCTGAATTTCTTCATACGCTTTTCGCCCTCCTTCCCCGAAGCAGATTAGTACCTATCTTCACGATTCCCCTTATCACCCACGGAACGGCTTTGGCACATATCCAAACCGTCAGCCATACAAAGAACATCCCAATCCCTGCTAACAGTATCCCCAATCCAATCAGACAGATTCCTGCCAGCGGCACACTGACCAACGTACCTATCCCGCATATCAGCAATCCTACTGCCGCTGCCAGCAAAGCAATGCCGGCTGCCGCCGCACCTGCCACAATCCCGAGAATGCCGCCCAAGATGCCGAAAGCCACGCCTATGACAGTGCCCGCCACACTTGCCAATATGGGAAAGGCCAGAATACATAATAATGCAATCAGCACAAGCATTCCCGGAGACATCGGCCTTTTCCCAAGCTTTGCCCGGAAGCCGCCCTTTTCCTGCCCGTCTGCGCTTCCGCCTTTTTCCGTCTTCTCCTTCCGGGCTATCTCGTTTTTCAGATCCTCGCCCAGTGCCTCGTTCCTATAGCCGGTTTCCGTAAATTCCCCTTTTTCCCCGCCATCGGCCAGCCCTTCCTTAATCACTCTGGCCAAATCCCGGGGAGAACCGAGAGAATCCAGCACTTCCTGCTCATTTTCCACTCCCGCATCATTCAGATAGTCATTATAATATTGAAGGGCTTCTTCTCTTTCGCTCTGCGAAATATCGGAAAGCAGCGCTTCCAGTTCCTTCATAAATTCCAATCGATTCATACCCAACCTCCTGTTTTCACTTTCCTCCCTCAAACATGGCGCTTATTTTCGCGGAATACCGCTTCCACTCCCCTTTGTACAGTCCCAACTGAGCCGTCCCCTTTTCCGTCACCTTATAATAACGGCGGTTCCTTCCGGCACATTCCATGTCATACACGCTCAGGCATTCATCCTTCTGCAGCCGCCGCAGCACAGGATATAGGGTGGATTCCGACAGTTCAATCACCTGCCGCACTTCCTGTGTAATCTTATATCCGTAAGTGCCTTCCTGTTCTTTGGACACAACTGCAAGGACGATAGCATCCAACAACGCTGCTCCCGTATTAAATACCATATCCTTTACTCCTTTCGCACCATCCGTACTTTCTTACTCTTACCCATACCTGTCACCTTTTCCCATCCCCTCTCTGTTCTCTTCCGGCCGGGCAGCCATATGCCGGCCTGCCGGCTTATCTGCCTTTCCTTTATCATATATTATGCTATATAATATTAATTTCGTTTATAATATTATATGTCATATACTATTTTTCTATGTTTTATACTATACACCATATAATATTATATGTCAATAATTTTATTTAAAATTGATGAAAATTAATGTAACAGTTCAGCCTGAACGTTGTGTTGGGAGGCGGACGCCCGTGCGTGAGTT
>CAJTVK010000037.1 GCA_910579645.1 uncultured Lachnospiraceae bacterium
AACGCCGGTACTTAGGCACTGTACTTTAGTGCCTTAGTACCGCTGCGTTTGCCGCAGAGCGCAAGCGTGTCTGAATGATATATATAGTTCCGGGAGCAGCCGGCAAGCGGCAGAAAGCCATGCCCTCTCCGCCGGCAGCCGCCCCTCCCCGCCAAACCGCCATGCCCCCTTCCGGGCGTCCGCCTCCCAATCCCCCTCCAATCCCCCCAATTTTTCCCACGTTTTGGGGATATTGCTTGTAATGTGTGTCTTTGGTGTGATATTATGGTATAGGCACAGGGGACGGTAAAATGGTACGGAGCAGGAAAGGATGCCGTGAAAATGGATGATAAAGATATTTCCGAATGGGGTCGGGAGATAGGGGAAAGAATCGATAAGTTTGTGAAATCAAAGGAAATAAAGGAACTGCAGGAGAATATCAGGTTCACGGCGGAAGACACCGTGGCGGAGGTGCGCCGTTCCGTGCAGGAGGCGGCCGATTATGTGGCCAATTATGCGGGAAATTTGGATTCGGCTTTCCGGGAGAAGAAAGACGCTTTCGGTGCGGCCGGCAGAAAAACGGAGCCGGCGGAAAAGAAATTCCAGGGGGAGGCCGTTGCATACCGGAAGGAGACTGCGCGGCAGCTGCCTGTGGTAAAAAACCCGAAAGGAAGGATTTCGGGTACTTTGATGGAAATATTCGGTACGTTCGGGGCAGTGGCAGGGTGGACTTCCGCAGCCGCGGGATATTTCCTGACTTTTGTAAGCTTTGAAGTTTTGGGTATGGGAATCGGTATTGCTTCTTCCAGCTTTGCGGCAGTGATTGCAGGGCTTTGCACGGGAGTAGCTGTGGTAGGGGGGAGATGGAGAAGGCGTGCCGGGCGTTTTAAGAAATATGTGAAGGCTATGGGAGAAAAGGATTTTTATTCGATAGAAGGCTTGGCAGAAAGGGTCGGCAAAAAGGAAAAGTTTGTCATTAAGGATTTGGGTAAGATGATCCGGCTGGGGTGGTTTCGGGAAGGTCATTTGGATGAGAAAGAGACTTGCTTTATGCTGACCAATGACTCTTATCAAATGTATCTGGACGCGCAGGAACAGCTGAAGCGGCAGAAAGAGGAGGAAGAGCGGCTGGCAGAGGAAGAGGAACGGTTGGCGCAGGATCCGGTCAGGATACAGCTGAAACTGGCAGTGGAAGAAGGGAATGAATGTATCCGCCGTATCCGGGAGGTAAACGATACGCTTGAGGGGGAAGAGATTTCCGGTAAATTATACCGATTGGAGAAAGTCTGCGGGCAGATTTTCGGGCATATCGGTGACAAGCCGGAAAAACTGCCGGATATCCGGAAGTTTATGAACTATTATTTGCCTACTACGTTAAAGTTGGTGGAGCGGTACAGGGAGTTTGCCGAACAGCCTGTGCAAGGGGAAAATATTGTGACGGCGAAAAGGGAGATAGAGGATATGCTGGACGATATCAACGGGGCTTTCGAAAAAATGTTTGATAAGCTTTTTGAAGAGGATGCGTTGGATGTTTCTACGGATATTTCCGTGCTGTCCACAATGTTGGCACAGGAAGGGCTTTTGGAAGATGAACTGAAAGTGAAATAGGAAAGAATCTAGCGGAATAAAGAAAAAGAATCCGTCGGAGTAAGGGATAGAATTTGTCAGAATAAGAGAAAGAAGGGCTGTAATTATGGAAGAAAACAGAACAGAGATGCCTACGCTTACTTTGAATCCGTTTGAGGAACTGAATAAGGAACCGCAGGCACCGGCAGTTCCTACGGCAGCGCAGGAAACAGCCGGCGCGGCGCAGGAGGCGGGCAGGCAGGAGACGGCATTGGATGAAAGCGCATTGTCGCCGGAAGAGAGGAAAATGGTGGAGGATTTTTCAAAACAGATTGATCTTAGGAATTCCACGGTCATTCTTCAGTACGGCGCAGGTGCCCAGAAAAAGATTGCGGATTTTTCCGAAACTGCTTTGGCCAATGTGAGGACGAAGGATTTGGGGGAAATCGGGGAACTTTTATCCGGAGTGGTATATGAACTGAAAAAATTTGATGAGGAAGAGGAGAAGGGGTTTCTTGGAATCTTCAAAAAGAGCAGCAATAAAATTGAGGCAATGAAGAGCAAATACGACAAGGCGGAGGTCAATATCAATAAAATTTCCGGGGTGCTGGAAGCACATCAGATTCAGTTGCTGAAGGATGCGGCCATGCTGGACAAAATGTATGATTTAAATAAGAATTATTACAAAGAATTGTCCATGTATATTTTGGCCGGAAAGAAAAAATTGGAAAAAGTGCGTGGAGAAGAACTTCCCGTGCTTATGGAGAAAGCGCGGCTGAGCAATTTGCCCGAGGATGCGCAGGCAGTAAATGATTTCGTATCTCTGTGTGACCGTTTTGAGAAGAAAATCCATGATTTGGAACTGACCAGAATGGTATCTATCCAGATGGCTCCGCAGATTCGTCTGGTGCAGAGCAATGATACCATTATGTCCGAAAAAATACAATCTACGTTGGTGAATACAATACCGCTGTGGAAGAGTCAGATGGTGTTGGCGCTTGGGGTGAATCATTCCGCACAGGCTGCGCAGGCACAGCGGGAAGTGACGGATATGACCAATGAACTGCTGAAGAAAAATGCGGCCATATTGAAAATGGCTACGGTGGAGACGGCGAAGGAAGCAGAGCGGAGCATTGTAGACATCGAGACACTGAAACAGACTAACGAATCGCTGATTTCCACATTGGATGAAGTGGTGCGGATTCAGGCAGAGGGCAGACAGAAGCGACAGGAGGCGGAGGCGGAACTGCGCAGAATTGAAGGGGAACTGAGGGAGAGGCTGCTGCAGATGCAGCGGTAATGAGGGGCGAGCCGTATTTTTGCGAAACGAGCAATATGACGTGTAATCATATTTTTTTGGAAAAAGTTTATTTTACCTATTTCATTTTTCGGGAAAATGTTGCATAATAACTGTTAGGGGGACTAACAACGTGGTATTGTTCCGCTGAAAGAAGGACGGAAGTATTAATAATTAAGAAAGTGGGGATTTTAGGGTATGGAAAGTAAAACAAAAGAGTATCAGGTGACAAGAAGGGAAAATGATATCCTATATGTTTTGTGGAGCGCAGGCAGGCCGCTGATGGCATCGGAGATAGCTAATGATGAATTGATGCTGACTACTGTGCATACCACCTTGAAGAGGATGCTGAAAAAGAACTTGGTGGAGGTTGTGGACTTTGTTAAAAGCGGGAACGTATATGGCAGATGTTATCAGCCTACGGTAAGCCTGTCGGAATATGAAATGAGCAAGATGTCCAATGATTTTAAAAAAATCAAATCTAATGAGGTGACGGTAACCGACTTGGTGGCGGAATTGCTGAAAAACGAAGACAAGGAGACGGTAAAGCGGGAACTGGACGAATTGGAGCAGGTGATTAAAGAAATACGCAATGAGATTAAGGAAAAGCAGAAGAACAATTCTTAAAGCAGTATAGCATAGAGGGAAGAACCGGCAGGGGAGGCATGAGCAGCTCCTGCCGGTTTTTATGCGCGAGGGGAGCGTAATGCAGAGGTGCTCAATGCAGCGAGGCGTAAGGAAATCGGCTGTTTTGCTGCACGTATTCCACGGGGCGGGCAGGGAATGCGGGTGTCTGGGGGAAATTTCCGGCTACTGTGATTTCGGCATGGTACTGTCTGCCTGAGTTACGTTTTCCATATATATTTCCAAGTCATAGAGAAACTGATGCCAGGCATCCTCATGTTCCACATAATATTTAGGGCAGTTTTTCCCGCCTTCGTCGTAGTGCCGCAGCACGTCTTCCGGGCGAAGTTCGTATTTGTGCAGCAGCCAGGCGGTCAGTTCAATTAAAGAACGGTAGGTTTCTTCCGTGAATACCCCGCTTTCATCCAGAAAACAGCATTCTATGGAAATGGAGTCGTAATTACGTTCTTTTACCGCATAGGCAATTTCGGCTGTGGGGATGCATTGTACAATCACACCGTCGAATCCGATGATAAAGTGTGCACTGGCTGACCGTTCGTGGGTTTCTGCCAGAGATTGGAAATAACTTTTGTTCTGTTCTGCCGTAGTTCCGGCATTTGCCGTGTAATGAACAAAAATGTTCTTTACTTCGGGAAGAACTTCGCCGGGGCGGGAGTATTCATTTATAGTGAGCAAGTCGACTGCCAGTTCCGGCCGTTCCAAGGGTGTGTTGTAAAAAGGCCCCCATTCCCGGATATCCTGCGGCATTGTCTGTTCTTCCACCAATACTTTTGCGGCAGGCTGTGTCTGTTCCTTCCGGCTGTTTTTCCCGTAGAGGTAATTTAAAGCGAGGGCTGTTCCCAAAAGGGCAGACGTAATCAGCATAAAAGCGGTGGCCAGAAAAAATCCCCTGATAATTTTGGCCTGCCTGCGCCGTTTCTTTTTGTTCATTTTGGCGGTGTCGGCTGCTTTCCGGCGGGGATGGGCCGGCTGCATAGTTTGGAATGTGTTTCTGCCGTCCGGTTCTTCGATTCTGTTATCAATGGTCATCCTGCGCCGCCGTTCCTGCGCCGATATCTGCCTACGGCGTTCTTCGGCTGCTCTTTGCAGCCATTCTTCTTCCTCCGGAAGCGGCTGTTCCTCATTTCGCCGGCGCGCGGCTGCCTGTGCCGGCCTTCCGGCTCTATGTATGTTTTCTGATTGTCTCTTTGTGCCGCTGCTTATGTCAATCCATTCAAGTTCCTGCATGCTTGTTTTTTCTCCCATGTATATCGTGTAAATCGTTCGGGTATCGGGCGCGGCTTCCGGGTCTGCGGCAGCGCCGCTTTGCCTTGCCGACTCGCTGTATTTATTTCCGGGCAGCGGGCCAAGCAGCCGCACTTGTGCGGATATTTGGCGACTGCCGCGATGGTCAATATCCGCTGCCGGCAGCGGGGCGCCGACTTGTAAGCTGTCCTCATGGCAATTCCTATTATATGATAGCGTAAAATAGGGAATCGTGAAGTATATTTATAAAATATTAAGATTTAATTTTTCATAAAAATTTATATTTCTGCGGAGTGAGGTATATAAATCCAATATTGCCACATACTAGATGAAAAGACGATAAAATAAATCATGATGATGGAGGAAGGGTTGAAGTTATGAAAGCAACAGGAATTGTGAGGAGAATCGACGACTTAGGTCGTATTGTCATACCGAAGGAAATCAGAAGGACGCTGCGCATCAGGGAAAGCGATCCGTTGGAAATATTTACCGACAGGGAAGGGGAAATTATTCTGAAGAAGTATTCCCCGATTGGTGAAATGAGTACTTTTGCAAGGCAGTATGCGGAGAGTTTGGCGCAGGTTTCGGGGCATACGGCGCTTATTACGGACAGAGATCAGTTCATTGCAGTGTCCGGGGGATATAAAAATATGATGGGAAAAGGGCTGAGCCATGAGCTGGAAGATAAAATCAATAACCGGGAAACTATTATGGCTTCTAAGGGGGAACGGAATTTCATTGCCATTTCCGACGGGAATGAAGAGGAATATGTGCATCAGGCCATCAGCCCCATTATCTGTGAGGGGGATGTGATAGGCTCCGTCATATTGGTGGAAAACGACGACAAGCTGAAAATGGGTGAGGTGGAACAGAAGTTGGTTTTATCTGCGGCGGGATTCCTTGGCCGCCAGATGGAGCAGTAGCGAAAATATTCCCGCCGTCTGCACGAACCGGGGTGTGCAGACGGCGGGAATGGTTTTTCAGACACGTCCCATCCGGTCCAGCAGGTCGATTTTAATGTCATATAGCTTTTTTGACAAATCCACATAAACCTTATGCGGGTTTATCAGCCGCCTTGTCTCGTCCCAGAGCGTGTTCAATTCTTTTTGGCAGTAAGCGCGGATATCCATTACTTTCGGGGACTCGTAACAGCATTTTCCGTTTCGGAAGACTGGAACCATGATTTCGCGCATTGTGTAGCTGCCGCCGGCAAGCTTTGTCTTTTTCCAAGGCTCCAGCGGGTCGAAGAGCAGAAGGGGTTCGTTTTCGTCAAACTGCTCGTCCACCAGGCAGATTAGGTCTGCCTTTACCTTGCCGGAATCTTTCTCATAAATCCGGTAAATGGTTTTGTTTCCGGGATTGGTTACTTTTTCCGTATTTTCGGAAAGCTTTATCTTGGGGATGAACCGGCCGTCCTTGTCCATAATTGCAGCCAGTTTGTATACGCCGCCGAAGGCGGGGCAGTCTTTGGAAGTAATCAGGTTGGTGCCCACTCCCCAGGAAGTGATGGCGGCTCCCTGTGCCTTTAAGCTGTCAATGAGGAACTCGTCCAAGTCATTGGAAGCGGATATGACGGCATCGGGAAAGCCGGCCTCATCCAGCATCTTCCTTGCTTTTTTGGAAAGATAGGCCAAATCGCCGCTGTCCAGGCGAATGCCGTAATAGGTGAGCGGGATGCCCGCTTCGCGCATTTCGCGGAAGACCCGTATCGCATTGGGCACGCCGGACTTCAAGGTATCGTAGGTATCCGCCAGCAAAATGCAGGCAGAGGGATACATGTCCGCATAAGTTTTGAAGGCGGTGTATTCATCGGGGAAGCTCATGATCCAGCTGTGAGCGTGGGTGCCTTTTACGGGAACGTCGAAAAGCTGGCCGCACAATACGTTGGAGGTTCCGATGCAGCCGCCGATTACCGCCGCCCTTGCGCCGTAAGTGCCGGCATCCGGCCCCTGTGCGCGCCGCAGGCCGAATTCCATGATTCCGTCGCCGCGCGCCGCATAGCAGACCCGTGCCGCTTTTGTGGCAATCAGGCTCTGGTGGTTGATGATGTTCAGGATTGCCGTCTCCACAAGCTGCGCCTGCATAATGGGGGCAATGACTTTAATCAGAGGTTCGCGGGGGAAAACAACGGTTCCTTCGGGGATGGCATAGATGTCGCCGGTGAATGTAAAATCTTTTAAGTAGTCAAGGAAATCCTGCCGGAAAATGCCAAGGCTTGACAGATAGTCAATATCTTCTTTGGAAAAGTGAAGCTCTTTAATATATTGGATGACCTGTTCCAGCCCGGCAGCAATGGCATAGCCGCCGTCGCCCGGGTTATTGCGGTAAAAAGCGTCGAAAATAACGGTTTCGTTCCGATCTTTGTGTTTGAAGTAGCCCTGCATCATGGTCAGTTCATATAAGTCTGTGAGCAGGGTAAGGTTTTGTCTGTCCATTTGTCACTCCATTCTGCCGCCAAGCGGCCTGCTTATCCGTATCTCCTTTATCATAAGTGAAAGTTGTACAGAAATCAATGAGTTTTTTCAGTGAAATTATTTAAAAATTTATGTGTTCAAATCGGAAAAACTACTGTATAATTAGTATATCATTGAAGATGGGGTAGTTTTTCAAAAAACGGAGGTGGTAAATGTGCTGGGAATGAGAAAAATCCATAGAGAGAAAATGCTGATGCCGGCAGCGGCGTTGGCGTTTGCGATGTTTTTGCAATGCGGGATGACAGTACATGGTGCGGAACTGCCTCCGGCCGTCCCACAGCAGACGGTATCGGACAATATGTCGGCGGACGGTTCCGTATCCGACAATTCGGTACCGGAAGTATTGCCGGGGGAAAGCGTGGCCGACCCTGAGGAAGTTCCGGGCGGGACGCAGACGGACGGCGGTGACGGCGGGCAGCAGAATCCCGAAGAGGAAGATGCCTTGGCGGAGGAGACTGCGGCGGCAGAACCGACGGAGGAAGAGCCGGTGCCGGAACCGGTTCAGACAGTGGACAGCAGCCAGCTTCAGACGCTGAATTACAATGGAAACATCCTGACGGATTGGCAGCAGATTAACGACGCTCTCCGGACACTTTCGCCGGCTTCCCTTACAAATCCGGATACGGGCAGTATGTCGCTGGTGCTTCAGCTGCAGAACGTAAGCAGCATACCGGCGGAGATTAAAGACAGTCTGGTGTCCGACGGTTCCGGTTATACGAAATACCTGCACTGCAATATAGGGTGCGGCGCATCTTTGGTATTCAGCGGTGCGTCCGACAACAGCGGATTTCAAGGAGTGGGGAATGCCTCCGTGACTGGTGTGGACAGTGAGAAGAGGGGCAAGAAGAGCATGGCCGTTTTGGTGCGGTTCGCTTCTCATGAGGATTTGGGGACGACGGCAAGCCTGCATGTGAATCTCCCGCAGTGCGCAAAGGGGACGAAAGTATCCATATATGCGGAGACGGTGAGCCTGGATGAGGAAGGGAACGTGACGGTAGGGGAGAATGCCTGCATAGGGACGACAAAAGCCGACGAAAACGGCAACGTGGAAGTGCCGATTCAGTCTACCGCAAATTATATGTTCGTATACAAATTCACGGATTCATAAGCGGCTTGACATGGAAAGCTTCCGGGTATTATAATAAAAAACGAAAAACAGGTATGTCAGAAAGGCGATGACGGAGACAGTAGGTATTTACGGAAAGCGGCAGCGAGCCGGGAAGGGTGTGAGCCCGGCGTGAGTACGAGGTGCCGAATATCACTTCCGAGCCGCGGGCCGAAACCAAATCTTCCGGCAGGATGGAGGAAGAAGGGGAGTAAGTGCCGACGGAATCCCGCCGTTATGGGGAGCCATATAATCTATAGGCCGGGCGGAAAGTGGTGCCTGACCGGACAGACGTATGATGTAACAGGTGGTATGCGAGAACAAAGTCTCGTCCTTTTACGGACGGGGCTTTTTTATGCACAGCCTTGTGTAGATGAGATATGCCGCTGACGCGGCGCACAGGGCGAGCGGCGAGTAGGGACGATGGCTCTTCCCTATTCGATTGCGCAGGGAAAGTTTTTCCGCAGGGTTAATTTTTCAAGAAAGGATGGCTAAAATGTATCAGAAAGTATCAACCAATCTTAACTTCGTGGAACGCGAAAAGCAGACAGAGCAGTTCTGGAAGGAAAATGACATTTTCAGGAAGAGCATGGAAAACCGGAAGGAGGGACCCACATATACTTTTTACGACGGCCCCCCGACGGCAAACGGAAAGCCACATATAGGCCATGTGCTTACCAGGGTAATTAAGGATATGATTCCTAGGTACCGTACGATGAAAGGGTATATGGTGCCGAGGAAAGCCGGATGGGATACTCACGGACTTCCGGTGGAGCTGGAAGTGGAGAAGAAGCTGGGGCTGGACGGCAAGGAACAGATAGAGGAATACGGGTTGGATCCCTTTATCCGGCAGTGCAAAGAGAGTGTCTGGAAGTATAAGGGGATGTGGGAGGACTTTTCCGGTACCGTCGGTTTCTGGGCCGATATGGACAATCCTTATGTAACTTATCATGACGATTTTATCGAGTCCGAATGGTGGGCACTGAAACAGATATGGGACAAGGGGCTTTTGTATAAAGGGTTTAAGATAGTGCCGTACTGTCCGCGCTGCGGCACGCCTTTGTCTTCCCATGAGGTGGCGCAGGGGTATAAAGCGGTGAAAGAACGTTCGGCAGTAGTCCGTTTCAAGGTGAAAGGGGAAGATGCTTATTTCCTGGCATGGACCACTACTCCCTGGACGCTTCCTTCCAATACGGCGCTTTGCATGAATCCGGAGGCGGAATACTGCAAGGTAAAAGCGGCGGACGGCTATACCTATTATATGGCGGAAGCACTTCTGGACCAGGTGATGGGCAGGCTGGCGGAGGAAGGGAAGCCGGCTTATGAGATTCTGCAGAGGTATCAGGGGAAAGATTTGGAAAATATGGAGTATGAGCCGCTGTTCGCATGTACAGGGAAAGAGGCGGAAAAGCAGAAAAAACGGGCACATTTCGTTACCTGTGACAGTTATGTCACAATGTCGGACGGCACAGGAATTGTCCATATTGCACCTGCTTTCGGTGAAGACGACGCACAGGTGGGGCGGCGGTATGACCTGCCTTTTGTGCAGTTCGTGGACGGAAAAGGGAATATGACGGAAGAAACCCCCTATGCCGGGAAATTTGTGAAAGCTGCGGATCCGGATATTTTAAAAGATTTGGATAAGGAAGGGAAGCTTTTTGATGCGCCGAAATTTGAACATGATTATCCGTTCTGCTGGCGGTGTGACACTCCTCTTATTTATTATGCAAGGGAGTCTTGGTTTATTAAAATGACGGCCGTGCGTGACGACCTTGTGCGCAACAATAAGACGGTGAACTGGATTCCGGAATCCATCGGGGAAGGCAGGTTCGGCAACTGGCTGGAAAACATTCAGGATTGGGGAATTTCCCGGAACCGTTACTGGGGAACGCCGCTGAATGTATGGGAGTGCGGCGGCTGCGGTCATCAGCAGGCAGTAGGCTCCAGGGAGGAATTGGAGAAACTGAGCGGCAATGCGGCAGCCCGGACGGTGGAACTTCACAGGCCGTATATTGACGAGATTACCTGTGTCTGTCCGAAATGCGGAGGGACGATGAAGCGTGTGCCGGAAGTGATTGACTGTTGGTTTGATTCGGGAGCTATGCCTTTTGCACAGCATCACTATCCTTTTGAAAATAAAGACCTTTTTGAGCAGCAGTTCCCGGCACAGTTTATATCCGAGGCCGTGGACCAGACCAGAGGGTGGTTCTATTCCCTGATGGCGGAATCCACCTTGCTGTTTAACCGGTCGCCGTTTGAAAACGTCATTGTGCTCGGGCATGTGCAGGACGAAAACGGGCAGAAAATGAGTAAGTCCAAGGGGAATGCGGTGGATCCTTTCGAGGCGTTGGAAACTTATGGGGCAGATGCCATCCGCTGGTATTTCACCATCAATTCCGCTCCTTGGCTGCCCAACCGTTTCCACGGCAAGGCGGTGATGGAAGGCCAGCGTAAGTTTATGGGCACCTTGTGGAACACCTATGCCTTTTTCGTGCTTTATGCCAATATTGACGGATTCGATGCCTCTAAGCATATGCTGGAATACGAGAAACTTCCCGTCATGGACAAGTGGCTGCTGTCCAAGCTGAACACCTTGGTAAAAGAGGTGGACGAGGATATGGAGAATTACAGGCTGCCGGAAGCGGCAAGGGCATTGGATAACTTTGTGGATGAGATGAGCAACTGGTATGTGCGCAGAAGCCGTGAACGGTTTTGGGCAAAAGGCATGGAGCAGGATAAAATCAATGCTTACATGACTTTATATACCGCGCTTGTTACCGTAAGCAAATGTGCGGCACCCATGATTCCGTTTATGACGGAAGACATTTACCGCAATCTGGTATGCGGCATTGACCCGCAGGCTCCGGAAAGCATTCATCTGTGCGATTTCCCGGTGCCGGAAGAAGCCATGGTGGATAAAAAGCTGGAAGAGGATATGGAAGAAGTGCTGAAAATCGTTGTGATGGGACGTGCGGCAAGAAATACGGCCAATATCAAGAACCGCCAGCCCATCGGCAGGATGTTTGTGAAAGCACCCCATGCATTGGATGAATTTTATCTGGATATTATCAGGGAAGAACTGAATGTGAAGGAAGTGACGTTCACGGACGATGTGCGTGACTTTACAAGCTACACTTTTAAACCACAGCTGCGCACCGTAGGGCCTAAGTACGGCAAACAGCTAGGCGGCATACAGAAGCACTTGGCAGCCTTGGACGGCAATGAGGCTATGGATGAACTGAATGAGAAAGGCGTGCTGGCATTTTCCGTGGGCGATGCGGCCGTGGAATTGGCAAAGGACGACTTACTGATTGAAATGAGCCAAAAGGAAGGTTATGTATCGGAAGCGGACAATACCGTGACAGTAGTGCTGGATACCAATCTGACAGAGGAATTAATTGAGGAAGGCTTTGTCTTTGAAGTAATCAGCAAAATACAGACCATGAGGAAGGACGCAGGATATGAGGTTATGGATCATATCAAAGTGTCGGTAAACGGCAATGAGAAGATTGCAGCCATTGTGAAAAATAATGAGCCGGCCATAGCGGGAAAAGTCCTGGCGGAGGAAATGACGGCCGACGGAGCCGCGGAAGGGAAAGAGGGCTGGAGTTGGAAGGAATGGAACGTAAACGGGGAGAAGGTGGTCATCGGAGTCTGCAGAGTCTGATTCTGCCGGCAAGGGTTCCGTAATGGTTCAGACTGCGGGCAGCAAGTGCAAAATACCAGGCTGAACCGTTACAGGGTTCCGCCCTGCGTTCAAAACTTTTATTGCAATTTTTGGTGAATAATGTATAATCATGCATAGGAGACATTTTTTAGGAGGAGATGAAGATGGCTAGTAAAAACGTATTGTCATTTGACAAGGACTTGTTTAAGAGAAGTGTGGTATATAATGTAAAGACACTATATAGAAAGAGCATGGAAGAAGCTACCGATCAGCAGATTTTCCAGGCGGTATCTTATGCGATAAAAGATGCCATTGTGGACCATTGGATGACTTCCCAGGAGGAATATGAGAAACAGGATCCGAAGATGGTTTACTATCTGTCCATGGAGTTCCTGATGGGGCGTGCTTTGGGGAACAATATTATCAACTTGCAGGCATATAAGCCGGTGAAAGAAGCTTTGGATGAACTTGGGGTGGATCTGAACGTGGTGGAAGATCAGGAGCCGGATCCGGCCTTGGGGAACGGCGGCTTGGGAAGGCTTGCGGCATGCTTCCTTGACTCACTGGCAACTCTTGGCTACTGTGCCTATGGCTGCGGCATCCGCTACCGCTACGGGATGTTTAAGCAGCAAATCCGCGACGGCTATCAGATTGAAGTGCCGGATAACTGGCTGGAGAACGGAAACCCGGTGGAACTGCGCCGGCCGGAATATGCCAAGGAAGTAAAGTTCGGCGGCTATGTGAATGTATATGTGGACGAAAACGGCAGGAGCAATTTCCGTCAGGAGGGCTATCAGAGCGTACATGCCATTCCTTATGACCTTCCGATTGTGGGATACGGAAACGGCATCGTAAATACGCTGCGTATCTGGGATGCACAGCCGGTGGATTGCTTTAAGCTGGATTCCTTTGACAAAGGGGATTACCATAAGGCAGTGGAGCAGGAAAATCTTGCGCGTAATATTGTGGAAGTGCTGTATCCCAATGACAATCATTATGCCGGCAAGGAACTGCGTCTGAAACAGCAGTATTTCTTCATTTCCGCATCCGTACAGGAAGCAGTGGCAAAGTATATGCGGAAGCATAAGGACATCCGTAAATTCTATGAAAAAGTGACGTTCCAGCTGAATGATACGCATCCCACGGTGGCCATTGCGGAACTGATGCGTATTTTAATGGACGAGCATTACCTGACTTGGGACGAGGCATGGACGGTGACCACCAAGACCTGTGCCTATACGAACCATACCATTATGGCGGAAGCATTGGAAAAATGGCCGATTGAGCTGTTCTCCAGGCTGCTTCCCAGAATCTATCAGATTATTGAGGAAATCAACCGCCGCTTCGTCATGAGAATAGAGCAGATGTATCCGGGCAATCAGGAAAAAGTGCGTAAGATGGCGATTATTTATGACGGACAGGTGAAGATGGCACATCTGGCAATTGCGGCAGGCTACTCGGTGAACGGTGTGGCAAGGCTGCATACGGAGATACTGAAGAATCAGGAACTGAAGGATTTCTATGAGATGATGCCGGAGAAATTCAACAATAAGACAAACGGCATTACACAGAGACGTTTCCTGCTGCACGGTAATCCGCTGCTGGCCGCTTGGGTAACTTCCTATGTAGGCAACGACTGGATAACGGATCTTCCGAAAATAAATAAACTGAAAGTATATGCGGACGACGAGAAGGCACAGCAGGAGTTCATGAACATAAAATATAAGAACAAGCTGCGTCTGGCGGAATATATAGCGGAGCACAACGGCATTGAAGTAGATCCCCGTTCGATTTTCGACGTGCAGGTAAAGAGGCTGCATGAGTATAAGAGACAGCTTCTGAACATTCTTCATATTATGCATCTTTATAATGAACTGAAGGAACATCCGGAAATGAAATTCTATCCCAGGACTTTCATCTTCGGTGCAAAGGCGGCCGCCGGATACCGTAATGCGAAGCTGACCATTAAGCTGATCAATGCGGTAGGGGAAGTCATCAACAACGACCCTTCCATCGGCGGCAGGATAAAAGTAGTGTTTATCGAGGATTACCGTGTGTCCAATGCGGAGATGATTTTTGCGGCGGCGGATGTGTCCGAGCAGATTTCCACGGCCAGCAAGGAAGCATCCGGCACGGGGAACATGAAGTTTATGCTGAACGGCGCGCTGACCCTTGGCACAATGGACGGCGCAAATGTGGAAATCGTGGAAGAAGTAGGGATGGAGCATGCGTTTATCTTCGGCCTGAGTTCCGACGAAGTGATTCATTATGAGAATTTCGGCGGCTATGACCCGATGGAAATATTCAATAACAATGCAAGCATCCGGAAGGTATTGATGCAGCTGATTAATGGGACATATTCACGGAACGACACGGATTTGTTCCGTCCGCTTTACAATTCGCTGCTGAATACGCTGTCTACGTCAAAGGCGGACACTTACTTTATCTTAAAGGATTTTGACGCATATGCGGAAGCGCAGAAGAAAGTGGAAGCGGCTTACAGGAATGAAAAGGAATGGGCAAGGAGCGCAATCCTGAACATTGCCTGCTCCGGCAAATTCTCTTCCGACAGAACCATTCAGGAATATGTGGATGATATCTGGCATCTGGATAAGGTGATACTGCCTCCTAAGAAGAGTGAAGGGAAGACTTTAAATTAAAGAAATGTAAAGAAAGCCTTGCTGTGTAAGTGTAAACAGCAAGGCTTTTGATTATGAATCCATGAGGGAAAGTATTTCCTAACCGATTTCCGTTCCTTCAAAGATTTCGCTCAGTGTCATTTTTATGTGCGGAAATGCTTTCAGGCTTATTACGGTTTCGGCATTGTAGTCCTCTTCTTCTTTGTCTTCCTGGAGGATATAATTTTGCTCCAAAATGTATTTTCCGTTATCAAGATAATATATTTCCACAGACTTTCCCTGCGGAGTTATTAGCCAATATTCTTCCACCCCGGCTTTTTCATAAATGTCTTTTTTCTCTCCCCTGTCTTTTTTGGCCGTGGACGGACTTAAAGTTTCCGCGATGAATTTAGGAACGCCGCTATAGGCCCCTCCTTTTAAGCGTGCCCTGTCGCATATGATCATAATGTCCGGGCATAAGTAGTCATCGTTTAGTTCCGGATGATATTTAAAATCCAGATTTTCCATAAAAGCAAGGCATAGACTGTTTTTGAGGCCATTCTTGATAATGCTGTAAACATTTCCGTTTATGATTCCGTGCCGATATCCGGGCGAGGGGGACATATTGTAAATAATGCCGTTAATTTTTTCATCTTTTTTACGTTCGGATTCTGCAGATCCCATATTATCACATCCTTTTTGCTTTAAATTATAGCATGGTACATGAAAGAAAGGAAAGAACTTCTTAAAAGCCACAAGATAACCTCATCGGTAATGGATGAGATGTAAAAACCCGGTTGAAATGCTGCGGAAAAAAAGGTATATTTATAGTATATATCGGAAATGCAGACGGCGGGAGAAAGGAGTGGTCATATGTTAAAGAACAGAACGATGCCGGAAAAACCGGCGGAGCAGGAACGGAAGGAAAGGCTGGCTGATGCAAGGAACCGGCTGGCGGCACAGCAGATGCAGATCAAAGAGCATAAGCTTCCGGTGCTGGTGCTTATGGAGGGATGGGGAACCGCAGGCAAAGGCAGTGTGATTGGTCAGATTATCCGGAATATCGACCCTCGCTTTTTTAAAGTGATATCCTTGGAAAAGGCAACGGAAGAAGAGCAGCGGAAACCTTTCTTAAGCCGTTTTTTTACCAACATCCCGGAAGCGGGGAAATTTATTTTCTTGGATTCCGGATGGATGGAGGAGATTACGAAATTATGCCTGCATGGGGAACTGGACGGAAAGGCTTACGAGACAAAAATCGACAGTATCCGCCGTTTTGAAAGACAGCTGACGGACAACGGGTATCTGGTGATGAAATTTTTCTTCCAAATCGGGGAGAAGGAGCAGAAAAAGAGGATTGACACTCTTTTGGAGGATATTGACACAAAATGGAGGGTCAGTGAAAGCGATAAATGGCAGAATAAGCATTATGACAGATGCATGGAAGTATATGACCGGTATCTGGAAGCGACCAATTCTCCGTCGGCCCCATGGTATATTATAGATGCAAAATCGAGGAAGTGGGCGGAACTGCAGGTCATGGAGACATTGACGGAAGGCATTGACATTGCATTGCAGAACAGTGCGCTGGCAGTGCCGCTGCTGCAAAATGTGTTTCCTCTTGTGAAGATGCCCAGATTGGAAGAGATTCCGTTGGATGTAAGTCTGGGGGAAGAAGAGTACAAGGAGGAACTGGATAGGCTGCAGAGTCATCTGAGAGAACTTCATAACCGGCTGTACCGGAAACAGGTGCCGGTAGTCATTGCTTATGAAGGCTGGGATGCGGCCGGGAAGGGCGGCAATATAAAAAGGATTACGGAGGCGCTTGACCCGAGGGGATTTGAAGTGCATCCCATTGCCAGTCCGGAGCCTCATGAAAAAGCAAGGCATTATTTATGGAGATTTTGGAGCAGGCTTCCCAAAACAGGCCATATTGCTATCTTTGACCGGACTTGGTACGGCAGGGTGATGGTAGAGCGGCTGGAGGGTTTCTGCAAGGAAAATGACTGGAAACGTGCTTATAATGAAATCAATGAATTTGAAAAGGAACTTACCGACTGGGGGGCGGCGGTGATTAAGTTCTGGGTGCAGATTGACAAGAAGACCCAGCTGGAACGATTTGAACTGCGGCAGAATACACCGGAGAAGCAGTGGAAGATTACCGATGAGGACTGGCGCAACAGGGAAAAATGGGACGACTACGAGATAGCAGTCAATGAAATGATTCAGAAGACAAGCACAACTTATGCCCCATGGCATATACTGGAATCCGTGGACAAGAAATATGCGAGAATAAAGGCTTTGAAAATAGTGATTGAAGAGATTGAGAGGGTTACGCGGAATTAATGGCAGAAGAAACGGGAGCATTGCAATGAATTTCCGTGTCAGCTTCAAGAAACTTGCAAACGATTGCCTATTGCTTTATAATAAAGACGAATTGCAGCGTGCGAATGGAAGAAGGAGGAAAAGTTATGATACAGTTGTTGGACGGCGGCGCCTATCTTGTGAACGGGACGGAAATTGTTCCCGACGGAGCACAGGCTCAGGCAGAGATAAAAAACAGGACAGGCAGAGAGGTAAGCAGGGAAGAGGCGGCAAAGGAAACGATTGCTTACGGCATTTTGAAAGAGCACAATACTTCCGGCAATATGGAGAAGCTGAAAATCAAATTTGATAAGCTGACTTCTCATGACATTACATTTGTCGGCATCATCCAGACGGCACGGGCATCCGGGCTGGAGAAGTTTCCGGTGCCGTATGTGCTGACGAACTGCCATAATTCTCTTTGCGCGGTGGGCGGTACCATCAACGAGGATGACCATATGTTCGGCCTTACCTGTGCGAAAAAATACGGCGGGGTGTATGTGCCGCCGCATCAGGCGGTAATTCATCAGTATGCGAGGGAAATGCTGGCCGGAGGCGGGAGGATGATTCTTGGTTCCGATTCCCATACCCGCTACGGGGCGCTCGGTACGATGGCTATGGGTGAGGGAGGCCCGGAACTGGTGAAGCAGCTGCTGAATCAGACGTATGATATTAATATGCCGGGAGTGGTAGGCATATATCTGACAGGGGCTCCCGTGAAGGGAGTCGGTCCGCAGGACGTGGCGCTGGCGATTATCGGCGCGGTGTTTGGCAACGGATATGTAAAAAATAAGGTGATGGAATTTGTGGGCCCGGGAGTGGCTTCCCTGAGCGCGGATTTCCGAATCGGCATTGATGTCATGACGACGGAAACTACCTGCCTTTCTTCCATCTGGAAAACGGACGGGGAAATTGAGGAGTTTTACGATATCCATGGCAGGAAGGAAGAGTATAAGGAGCTGAATCCCGGTACGGTGGCATATTACGACGGAATGGTTACCGTGGATCTGAGCAGCATCAAACCGATGATTGCCATGCCTTTTCATCCTAGCAATACTTACACGATAGAAGAATTGAATGCAAATCCGGAGGATATTCTGGAGGATGTGGAGAAGCGGGCGGCGGTGAGCCTGGACGGCGCGGTGGATTTTACTTTGAAAAATAAAGTGAGAAACGGGAAATTTTATGTGGATCAGGGGATTATCGCCGGCTGCGCAGGAGGTGGTTTTGAAAATATCTGTGCGGCGGCGGATATATTGAAAGGGTCTTATATCGGTTCCGGCGGATTTACGCTGAGTGTGTATCCTGCCTCCATGCCGGTTTATATGGAATTGATTAAGAACGGCTGTGCGGCGGCATTGATGGAGACGGGTGCCGTGTTAAAGACGGCGTTTTGCGGCCCTTGCTTCGGCGCAGGGGACACTCCGGCGAACAATGCTTTCAGCATCCGCCATTCCACAAGGAATTTCCCGAACAGGGAAGGCTCTAAGCTGCAGAACGGTCAGATTTCTTCCGTGGCTCTTATGGATGCCCGTTCCATTGCGGCTACCAGCGCCAATCAGGGAGCGCTTACGCCGGCTACGGATTTTGACGGAACCATCGGTAAATATAAATATCATTTTGATTCCAATATCTATGCAAACCGTGTGTTTGATTCCGAAGGGAAAGCGGATCCTGAGGTGGAAATCCAGTTCGGGCCGAATATCAAGGATTGGCCCAAGATGTGTGCTTTGCCCGAGAACTTAGTTCTGCAGGTAGTGTCGGAAATCCATGATCCGGTGACCACCACGGACGAACTGATACCTTCGGGTGAAACTTCATCTTACCGTTCCAATCCGCTAGGCTTGGCAGAGTTTACCCTTTCCCGGAAAGATCCTGCCTATGTGGGACGCGCCAAGGAGATTCAGAAAGCGCAGGCTGCGGTAACGGAAGGGAAATGTCCGATAGAGGTAAAACCGGAACTGAAACAGGTGATGGAAACAATCAGGAAGTTATATCCGGAGGCAGGAGAGGGCAATATCGGTTTCGGCTCAACGATTTTTGCAGTGAAGCCGGGAGACGGTTCCGCCAGGGAACAGGCGGCTTCCTGCCAAAAGGTTCTGGGCGGATGGGCCAACATTGCCAATGAATATGCTACCAAGAGGTATCGTTCCAATTTAATTAACTGGGGCATGCTGCCGTTTCTGATTGATGCGGACGACACAAAGCTGCCGTTCGGGAATCTGGACTATATTTTTGTGCCGGATGTGAAGAAAGCAGTGGAGGAAAAAGCCGATGTGATTAAAGCCTATGTGGTACGGCAGGACGGCCTGACGGAGTTTGCAATGACTTTGGGCGAACTGACGGATGAAGAAAGGCAGATTATCTTAAAAGGATGCCTGATTAATTATAACAGAGTTTCTTAAAGAACTATCCGGCAAAGCATCCGGAGCCGCACACACGGGAATCAATTTTTTGCCGTGAGCCTGTGCGGCGGCCTTGAGCCGGAAGCTTGCGGATAGACGGTGAAGGATATGGAAGAATGCGGAAAGAAAGGAAAAAGGGGAAGAAAAAGGGTCATGGAGGTCAGGATGAAGGAAGATAAAAAAGGCGGCAGGGCACGGAAGGTTTTGAGGGCAGGAAAAGTTTGGCAGGTATTGACGGCTTTGATATGTTTTTGTGTTTTGTCATTGGGCTGCATGGGATGTGCGGCGGGCCGGCAGCCGGCGGAAACCGGTGAGGGCGGAAACGGATGGGAAAGCAGTGAGAGCGCAGACGGATGGGAAAGCGCCAGAATGCAGGAGCCGTATGATAATGGCGGACGGCAGGCCTTTCCGTTGGAAAGGGTGGAGACTACTATTTTGGAGGAAGAAATCTCGGCATATCCGCTGGCGGCGGAAAGCCAGGATGTAGGCAGTATAGAGAAGCAACAGCAGCAGCTGAAAAAGGAATTTATATTCGAGGAGCTGAAAGCGGCATTCACGGATTTGGAGGCCGTAGAGGTATATACAACGGCCAATGTGAAGGTGAGAGAGGCACCTTCCACGGAAGCGGATATGGTTCAGCTGGCGGAAAAAGGGAGTGTTTTCCTGAAAAACGGAGAAGGCGGCGGCTGGAGCCGCGTGGTTACGCAGGAAGGTATTTACTATATTAAGTCGGAATATCTGCGGGAAAAGAAAAAGGCAGGGGAAGGAAGCCATGTGGTGGCTATCGATGCCGGGCATCAAAGCAGGGCAAATACCGAAAAAGAGCCCATCGGACCGGGTGCCAAGGAGACGAAGATGAAGGTGACGGGGGGAACGAGGGGAACGACGACGGGGCTGTATGAATATGAACTGACGTTGGCGGTCTCGGAAAAGCTGCGGACGGAACTGGAAAACCGGGGATACGAGGTCTATATGGTGAGAGAAACGCACGATGTGGATATCAGCAATTCGGAGCGGGCAAAAATGGCCTATGATTCCGGGGCGGAGATTTTTGTCAGGATTCATGCCAACGGCTCGGAGAACAGCAAGGCCAACGGAGCCATGACAATCTGCCCTACACAGAAGAATCCCTATGTGTCCGATCTGTATGCGGACAGTCAGCGGCTTTCATCTATGGTTTTGGACGGGCTGACGGCAAGTACGGGCTGTAAGCGGGAAAGGGTATGGGAAACGGACACGATGAGCGGCATTAATTGGAGTGAACTTCCGGTGACGATTGTGGAAATGGGCTATATGACCAATCCGGAGGAAGATAAGAAAATGGCGCAGGAGGAATATCAGCGGCTGATTGCGTCAGGGATTGCGGACGGGATTGACGCTTATTTTGCGGAATGATTCCCGCGGGCTATGTAACTGATTTTTGAGTGGCACTCTCGGGGAAAAAGACAAGCAATATGAAAATTTATCCTGCGCGAAACATATGGCTAATTGGTGTGGGTCATGCAAAGGGGGGGGGCAGGCAGTATGAACAGGGAATACATGATTGTTTTTATGTTTCTTATGGCATTGGTTATCGGTTCTGCTTTCGCGTTCCGAGTGTTCCGTATCCGCCGGCAGAAAAAGGCAGAAAGCTTGGCAAAGGAAGATATGACGGCTCATTTGGCGGTATTTGCAGGCTATTATCAGGCACTGTATGACGCGGTTGCGAATGAGGATACAGACACTGCCGCAAAAGTCCTTGATGTATGGAAGAAGCGGATGGACAGGATGCCGTGCCTGCAGATTTATTTTTCCTACATATATAACGGCCAGAAAGGAAAATGTTATGCCGGAGGTAAATGGATTGCGGTCCTTCATTCTTGGGGAATCATGCAAGACCACCGGAAAGAATTCTCTGTTTCGTCCGATGAACAGGAACTTTATGTTTTTGATGATGTTTATGAAACGGGAGACATGGCAGAGGTGATAGTTCCCGCATGGTTTTATGATGACGGGGAGCATCTAAAATGCATTGAGCGGGGAGCAGCCAAAGTAAAGGAGATTTAGGATGATAAATCGTGTAATTGGGGTAGACTTCGGGACAAGTACTTCTGTTGTATGCTATTGTGACTATACAGACGGAAAGCCCGGAGCCGTTGAGTACATTTTATTCGGCGGACATAAACATTCTCCGACTCTTATTTTGAGAGACGGAACCGTAAAAAATAAGCAGGGCGTTGAGAAGCACTGTGAAGAGCAGTATGGCTGGAATGCGGAAAATTCCAACTCTTTTTATACTTTGCTGGAAAGTAATTTTAAGATGGATTTAATCAGTGCCGATGCCGTTAAACGAGAGAAAGCGGAAGGACTGACGCGAAAATTTTTTGCCTACCTTTTTCAGGCATATCAGTCGGGAAACACCGTTCGCAAAGGGCAGGAACCTGATTCTGTTATCACATATATTACATATCCGGGAAAGTTTCCACCGCCGGTTCAGGAGTTTCTGGCAGGATGTGCCAAAGCCGCCGGCTTTGAGAACGTCTCTCTTCTGGCGGAAGCCTGTGCCGCAATGAGTTATGCGCAGACTCATGACACGGAAGCTACGAAGAAATTCTTTGACAGCCACCAAAATAAAGCGTTAAAAGTTATGTTGATAGATATGGGAGCCGGTACCACGGATATTGCAATATTTGATTATGACACCGGTAAGCCGGACAGTTACAGACCGGTCAGCTTTTATCCGAAGGACGGATCCGAAAATTTCGGCGGCAGAGAAATCGACAATATCTTATGTGATTTTTATACGCGGAAAATAGGAACGGAAATTAGCCGGATTTTGGGACAGGGAAACGTGGTGTTAGGGGAGAAAATCTTATCGGCCGATGTGAAAATTTTTAAGGAGCAGCAGCTTTCATTGAATTATCTTAAGCAAAACCAGCTTTGTGATGAAGTGCCCGGCCGTCTGTCTACGCTGATTTGGCAGCTGCCGAATCCGGCGGTGACCAATATAGACAGAAAGATATTTGAAGAACTGCTGAAAAATTATCTGCCGCAGTTTACGCGGATTGTGAACGGTTCTCTGTCGGAAGCCGGATTGTCCGGGAGTGACATTGATTTGGTTCTGCTGACCGGGGGACATAGCCAATGGTATTTTGTGAAGGACTATCTCTGCAATAAAACGAATCTGAAGATTGCCGAGAGTGCGGTGCTGAGTTTTCCGGAGCCTCATCTGGTCGTTGCCGACGGAGCGGCGGTTTCTTACAGACCGCCTAAGCCGCGTTATGTGCCGGCTCAGATTTCCGTCAATCCGGCGCAGACAGGAGAGAGCGCCGGGAAAAAAGACGGGGGAAAAGTGTCTAAGCCGAAAAACCGTTATGAAAGCAAGTACCGTGAGTTCAAGCCCTGCGGTTCGGACTGTTTCATTAATTGGGGAGGCTGCAGCACAAAAGGTTATCAATGTTCGTCAAATTGCGAATGCGATGTTGTCTGTGCTGCATTTGACAGCAATAACTGTGAGCATGACAGTATGCATTGTCAGAACTATGTGCCGTGCGCTTATTGCCATGACTGCGATGATTGCAGATGGGACGGTGTGTTCTGTGATCGGGAGTATGGTTAATTCTAGTGTTTCAATACTGATTTAACTAAAATGGGACGTTTCATCTTATATTCAGGTGGATGTCCTTTTTCTTTTGAAAGAAAAATTTGGAATGGGCAGATTCCGTAGCAGGGAAGCAACAGGCTGAACTATTACGACTGCCGTAAAAAAATTACGGAAATCTATTGTGGAAGGCCATAAAAATGGTTATACTGTTATCATATTTGTGTATAAATAATCGGCATGAAAGGGTGACAAGAAAGGTGTTAAAGAAATTTACATTGAAGAATTACAAAAATTTTAAAGATAAAATATCTATAGATTTTGATAATACTGCAGGGTATCAGTTTAGTACAGATTGCATCACTGATGGGGTTATCAGTAAAATGTTGATTTATGGCAGAAATGCAACAGGAAAAACTAATTTGGGAAAAGCATTGGTTGATATATATACAACAATGTTTGGCGGATGGCGTTACGATGATACGGGAATATTCCTTAATGCGGATTCAATGGACGAAACAGCCACTTTTTCATATGAGTTTAGATTTGAAAATAATGAATTAGTATATCATTATGCTCGATTTTCTAACCAAGAACTTAGGGATGAGGAATTGATTATTAACGGAAAAACTATTTTTAGCTGTGAATTTAAAAATGATAAGTTTGATTTTCAAAATCTTGAATGTGTAAATGCAGAAACTGCCAACATAGATAGATATTTGCAGTCAAGGGATGTTGGTGATGCGGAAGAACTTCATGAGCCCAAGTTACCGTTTTTAAGATGGCTGATAAGTAATGTTGCATTAAATAATGATTCTATTTTAATTAAATTAGCAAATTATGTTCGGAGAATGCTTATAATTACAGTCGGGGATGGAATGTTAAGAATTCCGCGAAGGAAGAATGATAGTTTTTATGAACTGTTAGAGGATCCAAATAGATTGAAAGATTTAGAAAATTTTCTTAATGAAATGGGTATAGAGTGTAAATTAGTATTAAAAAAATTACCGGATGGTCAGAGAGAATTATACTTTTTACATGAAAAATTAGTACTGTTTTATGAAACGGCATCTAGCGGAACTTTAGCGTTAGTTGATTTATATAGGCGATTGATTCCTAAAAGCTGGGAGCCATCTTTTATATATTTAGATGAATTTGATGCATTTTATCATTATGAAATGGCAGGGAAAGTAATAGATTTTTTTAAGAGAAGATACCCTAAATGTCAGATTATTATGACTTCCCATAATACTAATCTGATGACAAATCGATTAATGCGGCCGGATTGTTTATTTATTTTATCAAGAATTGGTACATTGACTCCGCTTTGTAATGCGACAGAAAGAGAACTAAGGGAAGGCCACAATCTTGAAAAGATGTATATTAGTGGGGAATTTGATCGATATGAATAATTATCAAGGCGAAGTAAGGAAACGAAGGCAAAATCTTCTGATTGTAGAAGGGCATCATGAAAAAAATAAGTTATTCTGGCTGATTTCTATGTGCTTTCCTGAAATCAATATCAGTATGGACGAAATCTGGATATATGGAACAAATATCTATCAATTATATGATGATATTGTAAAAGAGTATGGGGAAGAGTGGGCAAAGGAAAATGAAGATATTGATCTGCCTTTTGTGATTAGTAAGAAACAATGCTCGGGTAAGCATCGGTATAAAAAAGATTTCATAAATATAGTTTTAGTATTTGATTATGAGAGACATGATTCAAATTTTTCAGAAGAAAAGATTTTAGAAATGCAAAGATGTTTTGCTGATGCTGCCGATATGGGAAGGCTGTATGTTAATTATCCTATGATAGAGTCATATCAGCATTTGTGTCAATTACCGGATGATGATTTTGCTGAACGGAAGATTCCGGTATCATTGCAGCCAGGTAAGAAATATAAAGCATTAGTAGAACAAGAAACCATACTTGGTTCAATGATTGAATTTCCACACAGAATAGATGATTTGCTTGAAAAACATTTTGGAGTAAGTGATGTTGAAAAAAGGAAAAAATGTAGTAATGATATTTTAGAAATTTCTTCCGTAATTAGTATGGAAAATATGATTGATAATGCTTTGCAAGGGGTGGTTGCAGACCATATTTTACCGACAGTAAAATATCAGTTAGTGGATTGGATTAATAAACAAGGATATGTACATTCAAATCAAACATATAAGGATTTTATAAGAGATATATTTAAGCAGGTTATATATCATAATATTTGCAAAGCTAATAGAATTCAGTACGGACAATATCAGATTCCGGAGAATAGATATAAAGAATATTTTGAAAGATTGGATTTAACTGAGATTTTGAAAGTGCAAAATTTTGTCAGCAGAGATGATGCCATGGGGTTTATTTGGGTACTAAATACTTGCATTTATTTTGTTGCAGAATATAATTTTAGGTTAGTCATGAACGAATAGATATGGTGAACCATGAGTGGTTAGGAGCTAAGCATGCGAGTTATTGTAGGAAATCATAGAAGCAATCTGACAGACGGTCAGGCTGATGAGATTATATCGAACTATAAAATGACCGCTTTCTGCATTCCCTTGCAAGTGGAGGAAGGGGTTCTGTTATGCCACACTGCCACAGGGGAATTGGTATTGCTTGATAGGGAAGAATATCGGGAGATTCGTTCCGGCAATCCTTTGAAAGGCGCATGGGCAGAATTTTTGGCGGAGCATCTGTTTTTGCCGGATAAAGAGACGGATGAGCATGGGAAGGTAGACGGTGAACGCACGGAATCGCGGAATGCAGCCGAAAGCCAAGAGAGGATTACATCGTTTACCATTCTGCCGACTACCTGCTGCAATGCCAGATGTTTTTACTGTTACGAAAAGGACATTGTCCCAAAAAACATGACGCTTAAGACGGCAGAAGAGGTGGCGGTATTTATTGCCCGAAGCTGCGGCGGCCAGAAAGTCCATCTCTCTTGGTTTGGAGGGGAGCCTACAATAGCCGTCCCGGTCATTACGCGGATATGCCGGCGGCTTCAGGAGCAAAAGATAACGTACAATTCCAGTATGATTAGCAATGGCCTGCTTTTGGATGAGCCTATGGTTAAGACGGCAAAGGATTGCTGGAGGCTTCGCCGCATTCAGATTACGATTGACGGAACGGAGCCGGTTTATAATGCCGTTAAAAATTATAAGGACAGTTTGAACAGTCCGTTTCAGACAGTGCTTTCCAATATAAATTATTTATTGAAGCAGGAAGTATATGTTTCCGTACGGATTAACCTAGGGCTTCATAATGATAAAGATGTTTCGGAACTTATTCGGGAGATGACGGAGCGTTTTCGGGGCAGTCGATTTATTTCGTTATATGTTCATGAGATTGACAACTATTATGATGCGCCGGAATATGTGAAGCTGACAGAACTGGCAACCGATTTTAATTTAAAATTGATAAATGAAAATATGCGCTCCGCGTTTGACCTGCCCTCCATCCGGTTCAGAAGCTGCATGGCAGATTCCGAATCGTCGCTGCTGATCAATCCGGACGGTCAGCTTGGAAAATGCGAGCATTATTCTTATGAAAAATTATGCGGGTCCATTCACAGCCCTTGGCGGGATTGGGCTATGATTAAGGAATGGCAGGAGCCGATTCGGTTTCCGCAATGCAGAAGCTGTCCGTTTTATGCATCCTGCCTGCCGTTAAAGTGGTGTAACGGCGGGAATTTTATATGCAATGATGTCATAGTTGACAACAAAGTCCGTATCACCGAGAATACAATGCATCGTCTGTACGGAAAGTGGAAAAGGGAGCGATATAGCATCAGAAATGAATTCTGTTTTCTTCTGAACTATGGTTTAAAGGTGACGCAGGACGAAGACGGCATAAGGGCTGTCTTTTTCAGGGACAGTCAGGCAGAACCGGTCAGGACGGTTTCCGTTAACTGCACGGGGAGGGATATACTTTTGTTTTTGCAGGAAAAACATACATTTCGGGACATTGCCGATATGCTGCATGGGAAATATGATGCGGCGGAATTTTGCATGGAAGATGATATTGAGGAATGTTTGGCTTTTCTTCTTCACGCAGGTCTGTGCAGGACATCAATTTAAAGGCACACTCTAAAGTTATCAGAATCCGTTTCCGATATATAAAGTACGGAGGCAGGGTATCTTGGCCGGGTACCGTGTATCCGAATCTTATATCGTTTAACCATGGATGGTGTTTACAGGCACGGCGGAGCGGTGCGGCAGACATCATCTTTTTTGTTGTTATCATTCCGATACGGTTTTGCACGGATTGTCAGGGAACCGGCATTTGAGGTCTGCGTCAGCGCAGATTCTCTAAAGACGGATGCAGACTGTCCGGAGACGGATGCGGACCGTGCGGGAAAGCGGGCAGGATGGCCGCAGGTTCATGGACTCATGAGGATGAACCGGACAAAAGCGGTTAAAGATGGAAAGGAGTTTATATGCGGATCAGTTCTTCGGATATGCGGATGGAATCGGCAAGAAGCTATCATTCCTTTATGGCAAGCCATGCCAGCGTAACTGTGATGGTGGGCACGAACGGGCTTTTATCCGATCCGGAAAGAGAGGGAAACCCGGAAAATAATATTCTTGTCGGGGAAGAGTTAAAGCAAAAATATGATGCGGAGCAGACTTTCGAGGAGAAGAAAAAAGCTTTGGAAGAGAAGCTGAATGAGATGAGTTCCAATTCCAAGGTAGGAAGGCTGAAGAAAATTAAGAGTAAAAGAGATCCGCTCAGCAGGGTGAGGGAAAGCTGCATGCAATATTTGGTGTCGCTGTTCTTGGGAGAGCAGGAAAAAGGGAAATTTGCCCTGAATTATGCAGCCTTGCAGCCGGTGAACAGCCAGAAGCTGCTGGAGACGGTTTATTATCAGCGGGAAACGTATTATGAAGAGAGTGAAAATACCTTTTTCTCTGCCGCAGGCACGGTGCGGACGGCAGACGGAAGGGAAATACCGATTCATATGAAGGTGGAGATGAGCAGGAGTTTTTCGGCATATTATCAGGAAAACTATGCACATGTGCAGGAAAGGATGCGGGATCCGCTTGTCATTAATCTGGAAGATAATATAGCGGAGCTTTCGGAACAGACGTTTTTCTTCGATATTGACGGGGACGGAAAAAAAGAGGAAATCTCCCGGTTGGGAAAAGGCAGCGGATATTTGGCCTTGGATAAAAACGGGGACGGCATTATCAATGACGGCAGTGAGCTTTTCGGCACAAAATCCGGCGACGGGTTTGCGGATTTGGCGGCTTATGATTCGGACGGCAACGGATGGATTGACGAAGACGATGAAATCTGGGAGAAGCTTCTGATTTGGACAAGGGACGAGGACGGAGAGGAAGTTTGTTACAAGCTGTCGGAGAAGGGAGTGGGAGCCATATGCCTGGGGAATGCAGGCACGGACTTCTCCCTGAACGGAACGGACAATACAGTGAACGGACGGATACGGAAAACAGGGATTTTCTTATATGAAAACGGCATGGCAGGCACTGTTCAGCATGTGGATGTGACCGAACACGGAAAAGCGGAAACACATTTTGAGGCAGTGAGCTGACGCAGTACGGGAAAACAGCGGGAGCCAAGCACAGCGCGTAGAAGGTATGGGTGTTGCATATGGCTGACGCGAAACCGAAAAACAGCGGGAGTCAAGCACGGCGCCCAGAAGGTATGGGTGTTGCGTATGGCTGACGCGAAACCGAAAAACAGCGGGAGTCAGGTACAGTGCGCAGGAGGCATTAGGCACTGTGGACGGCGGATGCGGTACCGGAATGGGGGGAGCAAATATTATAGGATAAGTGGCATAGTAAGGATGCATGGCCGCATACATTAGAGTGTGCCTGGAATTTCTTCCGGATAGCGGAGGAAGGACGGATTTTCAGGCATGGCTGGGTATGGGGGTGCTGCATGGGCAATAAAGAAATCATAAAAAACGTCTTAAAGAAAAGAAGAGTCGTACCGGGTCCCGATTATCGGGATTTTGGTGCGATTCTTCTGTTTATTTTGCTTGTTCCGTATATTGTGTCTTTTTTCTTCGGGAATGCAGGGCAGAGGATAAACGGGGAGGGGCAGGAGGCGGAAGCCGGCGCCGCGTTGGCGGAGGCAGAGATGTTTCAGGAGGATCTGAAGAAAACGGAATATATTGTATATAATAAAACCGCAGTGGGGACGGAGATGATTCCTTTGGAAACTTATTTGGTCAGCCGTCTGCCTGTCACTATCGACATGGGATATGAAATGGAGGCTCTGAAAGCACAGGCGGTGGTGCTGCGCACGGAACTGATGAAACAGGCGGAGGGTGAGGGGAAATGTATTTATGTGGAAAGCGGCGTGGTAAATGCGGATGCGGAAGAGTATGAACGTAGCAAGCAGGCGGTAGGCAGCACCAAGGGGATGTTTTTGGTATATGAGAATGAGATCATTACGGCTCCTTACTTTGCCGTAAGCGCAGGTGCAACCAGAAACGGGAATGAGGTGTTTGGCAGTGATGAGTATAATTATCTGAAATCCGTCATGTGTGAAAGGGATTTTACTTCGGAGCATTATGCGGGCAGTCTGCGGATGAGCAGGCATACTTTTTGGAAGCGGTTGGGGGAGTTTATGGAAAACATGCCGTATGAAGAAGCCGGGGACGTGGAAAGCAGGCTCCTTCTGGAGCGGGACCGGGCAGGGTATGTGACGGAAGTGTCGGTGAAAGGGGAACATATATCGGGAGAAGTATTCCGGGATGCGTTTGGGTTGAATTCCTCCTGTTTTGAAATAGAAGAGGAAGGGGACACGGTGGTTATCAGGACGAAAGGAACCGGGCACGGATTGGGGCTGTGCCAATACGGAGCCAATGAAGCGGCAAAAAAAGGGAGTGACTATATAGATATTTTAAATTATTTCTTTTCCGATACCGTAATAGAAAAAATCGGAGAATCCAAGTGAAAACTGAATAAAGAAACGCAAACAGGCAAAACTATCGGTGAAGAATTAAAAATAAGGACCTGACATAAATCGGATAGGAGGAATCGAAATGAGAAGAAGAAGCAGGGCAGGGGCCAGAAAAGAGAAAATCATCATGGCTCTTTCATCGGTATTTGTGCTGGCGGCGTTGACGGCCACAGGGCTGATGATCAGGGGAAAGAATGAAGATAAAAGCGACGGATATGTGGTGGATTTCAGTTCCATTGAGAACAACGGAACGGAACTGTCACAGGGAAATCCGGAAAACAGCCAGGAAATAGCGGGAGTTCAGCAGAAGGACGTGAAAGGCATCATGGACGACGCGGTGACCTCGGACGATTTGGACTATGACCCTTATTTTCAGGAAGCGGATTCTCTGAGCGTGGAAAATGAAACCGAAGAGACGGAGAACAAAGAGGACTCCGGAGACGGCGGCAAGGCAGAGGCAGGAAAAGAGAAAGGCAAAGAAAAGGATAAGGAAAAGAATGAAAAAGGCCAGGAGGGCATGATAGACGAGTCCAAGGACAAGGCAGCCGCGGAAGAGGAAAGCATGCTGGAAGAGGTGGCAGCCATGGAAGAAATGGAAGATACCATGGCAATTGCCACATCAACTTCCATTCAGCCGGCATTGACATTCAGTGACGGAGATACGTTGGCATGGCCCATAGTGGGGAATGTGCTGATTAATTACAGCATGGACAAGACTGTTTATTTCCCTACTTTGGAGCAATACAAATATAATCCTGCCATCATCATCGCGGCGGTGGAAGGGGAAGTGATTACGGCAGCGGCAAACGGAAAGGTGCGCAGCGTGGCGAAGGATCCGGAACTGGGGAACGTAATCATAATGGAGTTGGGAAACGGGTATGAACTGACTTATGGACAGCTGAAGGATATTACGGTGTCGGAAGGCGGTTTTGTAAATCGGGGTGAAATTATCGGCAGTGTGGCTGCACCTACCAAATATTATTCGGTGGAAGGCTGCAACGTATATTTTAAGCTGACAAAGGACGGAGTCCCGGTAGACCCTATGACCAAATTGAATTGATGCGGACAATATTTGGCTGAAAGAAAGGAAAGTTGTGCTTTGTCTGATTTGCATCAGAGCGTGTCTTATAATTCCGGGTGAAGATTTCCGGGCAGCGTTTATGTGATGCCGTAGGGATTTTCGCAGGGAGAGTTTTCGGATACGGGTGCGGATCATACAAGGCATGGCTTTCATTTTATGACGGAAAGTATTCTGTCAGGGGAAAGTTTTCTGTCAGGAAAAAGTATTTTGCCGGGGGAAAGGAGAATAGAGAGATATGGAAAGGTATTTGATTCATGGAAGAATTCTGACTATGGCGGATAGTACGGAAAGGGAGGGAAAAGGAAGGGGGAGAAAGCGGAAAGGGACGGCAGACGGTGATTCCGGGAAGCAGAAGGTAAAGGCCGTGTACGAAGACGGGTATGTGCATATTGCGGACGGTAAGATAGCGGGTCTTGGTGAGATGAGTGATTTAAAGGACGGTCTGCCGGAAACCGGGGCTGATGTTATGGATGTGGGAGGCAGGACAGTGATGCCGGGGCTGATAGAGGCTCATTGCCATATGGGAATCACGGAGGAAAAGAAGGGCATGGAAGGGGACGACTGTAATGAGAATGTGGAACCGGTGACTCCTTATCTGCGTGCCATAGATGCCATTAATCCTATGGATGCGGCGTTTGACGATGCGGTGAGGGCAGGAATTACGTCCGCTATGATAGGACCGGGCAGTTCCAATGTGGTAGGCGGGCAGTTCGCCTTTGTGAAGACGAAGGGGCGGAGAATTGATGATTTGATTGTGCTGGCGCCGGCTGCCATGAAAGTGGCTTTCGGCGAAAATCCGAAAGTAAATTATTCGGGGCAGGGGAAAATGCCCGTGACAAGAATGTCCATTGCAGGAATGCTGCGGGAAGAATTGTTTCAGGCAAAACGGTATTGGGAGAGAAAGAAGGAGGCGCAGCGGGAGGGCTGCCGTCAGGAACGGGAAGGGAATAAGGATTCTTCCGGGGATTTTGAAGAGGATTTCAGGTATGAGTGCTGGCTGCCGGTATTCGATAAGAGAATTCCGCTGAAGGCGCATGTGCATCGGGTGGACGATATTTTTACGGCAATCAGGATTGCAAAGGAGTTTGATTTGCGGATGACGCTGGATCATTGCAGCGAGGGGCATTTAGTGGCGGAAGAATTGGCAGAGGAAGGGTTTCCTGCCATTGTGGGGCCGGATCTGTCCAGCAGGAGCAAAATTGAAGTGCAGAATGTGGCGTTTAAGACGGCGGGGATATTGCATCAGGCAGGAGTGAAGGTGGCAATTACTACGGATCATCCGGTATCGCTGATTCAGTCGCTTCCTATTTGTGCGGGTTTATGCGTGAAATCGGGGATGGATATGGAGGCGGCGATGCGGGCGGTTACGATTCATGCGGCTCAGATATGCAATGTGGCGGACAGGGTGGGCAGCTTGGAGATAGGGAAGGATGCGGATATTGCGGTTTTTGACGGCAATCCGTTGGAGGTGTTTACGGAGACTTTCTGTACTTTGATTGATGGGGTGGTGGTTTATAGTCGGGAGCAGTGAATTAAGTAGGGGGGAGGACGCATCTGGCGGAGCAGTCCTGCCGGTATGCCCGGACGCTGCCCGCCGATGGTTCGTTCCTGCCTGTCCGGCGGCTGCTTATGCGGTATTCTGATTTCTGCATCAAAAATGGGGGATTTCTAACTGTTTTTTCTGTCAGGCTTAGGAACTGTCAAGAAATAACTTTTCAATAGTGCGCAGGATTTTTCTTCGAG
>CAJTVK010000038.1:0-28908 GCA_910579645.1 uncultured Lachnospiraceae bacterium
TTTCTCAACCTTCTTTCTTGGAATTCCCTATACTTGAATTATACAGGAAGCTCCTTTTTGGGGATAGGGCGTTCCACGGAACGCCGCAAGATACGCATTTCGTGGGCACGAAATGCAAATCTTGTCGGGGAGTACCCCGACCCCCCTCATAATCCACTAATTTTATGGCAATAGCGCCAAATCTGCTGCATCTGACGCCAATTCACTATCCCGTAGCGCCAATCCGGTTATTTTTTACGCCAATTAATTTTTACTGACGCCAATCTGAAATATATTTACGCCAGTGAAATTCATCCATTTTTTCTGTTACGCCAGTCTGATGTCAGATTTCCTTTCCGTTACGCCAAATCGTCTGATTTTTACGCCAGCCGGAACCAAATTTGTTCTTTTTGACTGCACCGTGACGCTTTTTTGCCTTTTCCTTTTCTTCCTTCCCCAAATACTCCGCTCCCGGCGAGTGTACCGGGGAGTGCGGGCTACGATCTGCCACTGACATTACTTTCCTTTTCGGAAAACGGTACATTTTGGATAACTCCTTCCTTTCTTCCGTTGAGATAAATTCCGGCAATTCCCTATCTCCTGCCTGTCCTTTCAACAAGCGAGAAAGGTGATGCCTGTCTACTGCTTCCAGAAAACAGGATAGCTTGCTGTCTATGGAGTGAAAGACCTCCGCATCTTTTTCTGTCTTTGCGCCTGATGCTTTTGCCTTTGCCTCCTGCTTCATGGCAACAAGTAGTTCTCTGGAACAAAATACAGGCTTTTCATTGATGAGGATATCCAGCATTTTAGCCCAATCCTTTTTCATCAAATATAGTGGATTTTTGTCTCCGGCCTGTGCATCATGGGCGTAGCTGATATCTCCTTGCTTTCGCAGGACATATCTGGGTAAATCAAATTTTTTTGCTTTTGCCGCCAGCTCCGAGGATATCCTTATGTAGCCCTCCTGTGCCATCTGCTCTTTGAATTTGGATATGCGCTCTTCATCCGGCGAACCATATAGAAATCTGGTCTGCCGTATTGCCAGCAGCAGCTTCATATCCTCCATAAATGGCCTGAAAAATGCCCACGGCTTTACGGGTAAGGTTCGTTCCCTTTTCCTTCGGGCTTCCCTGACCGCCGCTGAAAGGGAACGCTCATTTATGGCTTCATAGGAAGCGGAATAAACTTCCCTCCGCAATGCCAGAAGGGTATCGGCTACAGACGTATAATGGATGGTGTTCACTTTCTCCCCGAATGGCCCTTTGATATATTTCTCTGTTTTCAGCGGGCCTTTGTCTATTGTTCCGTCTGTATATGTAACAGTGATAGCTTTTCCCTTTACCTGTTTCTCCTTAATCTCCATGGATAACTTCCGGCTGTCCAGTACCGCTATATCCGTCTTACCGGATGCTTTCACATGGACTGCAAAAGATACAGGCATATCAGAGAAATAGCAGACTGACCTTGCCAGAAGGTTCTCCATGGTATCCTTTAAATATATTTCCCGTTCCTTCAGGCAGAATGCACGTTCCGAATCCCAATGGATCAGGTAATGCCCCTCCATCCTTAGTTGCTCAAAATCTAGTGGCAGCTTTCCGTCTCCGCCCCTGAATGAATGCAGGAACACTGGTATATCCACGTCATTCATCCTGTATTCTTCCAAAATTGCCTCCCCTCTGCATGTTTAGTTTTTCATATGGCATCCGCTTCATGTGCCGTACAAATCGTGGTTGACCTTTGCACGGCAGTAGCTGTCCATTGTTACCGGGGCATTATACAGCGCCGTCAGCAGATATGCCTTGATATTCCCTACTTTCGTGGTGTTATTGTCGATACAGCCAAAGACATACTCCACATGGCTGGAATTAATCTTCAAAAAGCGGCTCCTTACTACTTCCCTTGGGAAATCGTCTCCCGCAATGCGGATGTAAGGGCGTTTTGAAAGGACTACTTCAAGCATCAACTCCACCGTTTCATCCATCCGCTGTTTCCCGTGCCACTCCGCAAGGATGCTGTACTCGATATTCTCACAGATAATCTCACGGTATGCCTCTGTTCAGCTCCGGATTCCTGCCTTGTCTCCGCTATCAGTCCTCCAATTGTCCGCCCTTCTTTGGGCAGGCGATAATTTCGCCGGATATCATGCACAATCTCCATGCACTCCTTATCTAACAGAGGGCGCAGCTTTTCTATAAGGCTGTCGGCTGCCCTCCGCCGGTCCGGGTCTTTGGCATACCGTGAAGCCATTAACAATTCATGCAGGATGGCGTATCGTTCGCTCCCCTCCGTCTGGTACAGCATCCGTTTTTCTATTTCATTCAGCTCCATATACTTTTCCTTTTCGCAAAATCTGCACGAAAAAAGGACACACATCCTGCACAAGATGAAATGTCCTTTTAGTTACTTTTATTTAATTCCCTATACAGCCAGGAATCCTCTGCTTTCTGTCATCCACCCATAAAGCTATCCATAAAGTCCAATGCAGCTTCATTCAGTTCTTCTGTCTCCGGCGTTTTTGTCTGCGTCTCCATCTGTTCCGGTTTCTCTGTCTTTGCGGTCTCTGCCTGCATTCCCGGCATTGTCATTGGCATATATGGGTACATCATGGGATAAGGTGTCTGCGGAAAACACTTCTTTAGTTCCGTTGCTTCCCTTCGGATGCTCTCCTGTATTTTCGCAAGCAGTTCCTCCGGCACATCCATATCAAACCGGCAGGACACTCTCTTGATGTTTTTTATAGCCTGTCTTTTCCCCATAAATCATACCCCCTATCCACGCCGGATGCTCCGCAACAGCCTCTGGTTAGATAAATACTCGTAGCCTTTGGCGTTGGCATGGACATCCTCAATGAAGCGCACCTTATTCTGCCAGCTTTGCGAAATGCTTCATCAGCATAGCGCCTCCGCCAAGGAAGTGGAGCTTCGCCAGTTCTTCATTGTAGCTATACTCCCGCAGTTTCCGCATAATTTTATCTGTATAGTCTGACGCACACTCCGCTATCGCTTTCAGATACTTCTCCCCGATATCCGCCGTGCCGTCTTTCAGCACCTTTTTCACGATACAGTCATCCACAACGGTATGTACCTTGTTGGTCAGCTCGCTCCGCATCTCGATCACACAGCATTCCACGCCGAAACGCTCCGTATAATAGCGGCTGGAATCCGGCTTCCCGTCAATGATGAAGATAACGTTCATTGTGCCGTTGCCGATATCCGCCACAATGTTAAATCCCCGGTAGCTGGATAAATCCGCCGCCACCGCCGCAAAGCCCTGTGCATAGACCTCCACGTCCTCAATCTTTACGTGGTATCTGGTATTATTGCACCGGAATGTCACTTCCTTATTCTTCAAAAGATATTTCCTGAAAGCTTCCCCCTGCTCCCCAAGCCACTTGATGGGGAGGCCCGCCGCAAGGATGACGGAAGCGTTGCATAACCCCCTGCCCTTTAATTCCTTTGCCAGAGCCGCCAGCGTCAGGATATAGTAATCCTCATCCCAAACTTTATCCATCTGGTACTCTTTATGTGTAGAGCCAATCTCATAAAACTTTCCCTCAAACTCTACTGTCATTCCTGCCAGCTCTGATGCCCGTTCCCTCTCTATCACGCCGGATTCAAAAATGTGATGGGTGGTCTTGATGTTGCCATACCCGTGGTCAATGCCAATCCTGTAAACCTGTTCCATGCTTTTTCGCTCCTTTTTCTATATTTTTTGCAACAATAAAAGGACTACCCAAACACACTTGAATAGTCCTTACTATACAATCAGCTAATTGTAGATTCCTACAACCCTCCTTTGTGAATTTGTGCGAGCCCGCCCTTTCGTAATAAGGACAAAAGGTGAAAACCCTGATAATTCCTAGAGTAATCCCTCTGTCATTATTATAACTCAATCACCTTCTTCACTCATCCTCTTAATGACTTCCGGATGCAGTTCGGCATGTTCCCCCGTCACAAAAAACGTAGCTTTCACTCCTCTTTTCTTCAGTCCGTCCAATAACTGTTCCGTATAATAAGGATGCGGACCGTCGTCGAATGTAAGCGCAATCTTCTTTTTATCCCCCTCCTTCAGCCCCTTTCCCATGGCCGACACCTTCTGCCGGCCAAAATATCCTGCCGCCAGCACCGCAGCCAGCAATAAGATAAGTAAAATACAAGATATAGTCCTTCGGCTCCAATTCATTTTCCGGCTTCCTTCTGCCCATTCCTTTTATTCAATATATGCCGGCAGTTTGCCGATATGACCCAAAGCAAATTTAAGACATACACTAAAACCCCTCCTTGACCATGCCTTAAAATTCCTTATATAATTCCATAATCACATACCCCTCTTCCATCCGTATGCTGGCCCGGTCAATCATCATGCCAACCAGCAGCAGCTGGCTTGTCTCCCCCGGATCTCCGCTGCCGGCAAGTTCCCAATATACATCTTCAATCCCGTCGTTTTTCGGCCCGTTCAGAAATTGATCCAGCTTTTTCAGCCGTCCTGCATATTCCGGCTTATAATCCGCAAGGAAAGAAATCACCGCTCCCTTCCCGTCCCTGTGTATTTTGGATTCCACCGTATCTGCTCCCAGCGCAAAAAAATATACGGTCAGTTCTTCCACAATCTTTGCAACCTTTTTTTCCTCGTGAACCATTTTATCATTTCCTCTTTCTATCTTTGTACTGACTCATAAAGCTTTCTACCAGCGGAACCATGAAAATGGCCACCCAGCCTGCGCTGAATCCGTTGTTGTAAAGGTTCAGCCCTCCATACATTTCCCCCGTGCACATCACAATTACCGCATGCAGGAATCCGGCAATCATACCGGCAGCCACGCCGAACTGCCCGGCAATCGGCGCCAGCCCTGCCGCAAACAATGCCGCCAGCTGGATTCCCGGCGTATCCGGCCTGTAGACGGTCACCAGCGTAGACAGATACACACCGGCCAATACCGGAAGGTAATTTTTGATATGCACGCCGAAAGCCGAAAAGCCGAACACGGACAAGATTGCCCCCACCACCGGCCCGGAAAAATCCCCTCCGATAAACAGAATATAAATTACGCAGACAATTCCCACAAACCCCATATTCATCAATGTGGCCCCGGCACCGTTCATCAGCACGAAATCCGCCACTGCCCGTCCGGGATGCCTCATAATTTTCATTAAATTTTTTGTCTTTCCTTTATTAATAAGAAAACCGAACAGCACCGCCAGCCCAAAATATCCAAGCAGGCCGGCTATAATCCAGACATTCCTGCCCTCCCGCCAGATCAGCACCTGTGCGCTCTCCATACCGAAAGAACGGAGCACGCAGACTATGACGAAAGCCAGTATGCCACCCGAAAATCCCACATTAAATAAATTATAGCCCATATGCATGGACGCGGCATGAACGGATAAAGACGGCAGCACAAATCCAATCAGGATACCTGCCACAACGGAAAAGAGCAGATTCCATGGCTGGCCGAACGGAAGCAGGAAAATCAGTTCCGTAATCAGCGGTGCCAGACAGGTTCCGAACAATGCCGTATAAATATACCTGCTCAGCTTCGCCTTATGGGATTTGGCATAGACTGCCGTACCCAGAAACACCGGAATAATATTCAGGGGATTCTTCCCCCACAGGGCATAGCCCGCATTCATGAACAGAGCCGCCACCGTAATGCCAGTAAAGGGAATCTTCTCAAGCAGCACCAGACTCACTGCCATGGCAAATACAAGCGCGGAATTGAAAAACGCCGCGCCATACCCGGCCAGTTCAAAATAATCCGTTATCAATGCATCTCTGGAAAGGACAATTTTCAGAAGACCCTCCGCCACCCCGTCCGATGCCCCTATTCCCGCCGCCGTCAGCAGCAGCAGTGAAAATAAACTGAAATATTTCAGTTCTTTTCCCTCCATACGCTCCAATGCTTTCTGCATGAAGTATACTCCTTCCGCTCATAATCCGATTTTTCTATAGTCAGCTAGTACTCCATCCGGACAGAAATTGTAGTTCTGCTTTGCATGTTTCGTGCCAGTGCAAGGCAAAATTTCGACGGCGATGTGGTGCATCGACTAGTACTGCATTACATTAATCCTTAAGTAATCAGCACATGCTGTTTGTGCCAGTGCCGCGTTGTCATCGGTCAACGATGCCACCGCATCGTCTCCCTCTTCCGCCTTGCCCTGACGCAAACATCAAGCACTGATTACTCAAGGATTAATGCAATGCAGTACTAGAAATTTTAACGCGGCAATGGTGCGGAACAGGCAGAGCGGAACTGCAATTTCTGTCCGGATGAAGCACTAGTGCTGCCTTGCGAAAATAAACAGTAAAAAGAAAAAAATTTTTGCGTTGTCTATATATTATAGCATCCCTTCTATCTCTTTACAATCAAAATCCATATACCCGACATAAACCTCTTCAAACGTTTCCAGTTCCGCCATATTGAAAACCTCTGCCCGCTGCGCAAAAGCCTCCAGTTCCTGCGCCGCCTCCTGCCGATTCCGCCTCTTCTGCTCCCCGTTTCCCATATGATTCGTTCCGTCCTTTGCCCCAACTCTCCGTCCGCCGCCTTTCCTGCCGAAAAGTCCGGCTCCTGCCAAGGCCGTATTCCCTACCGCTTCCGGATTTCCCCCCAGCCCTTCAGGCAGCAGCCCGGTACGCACCGCCGCTTTTATGTCCAGATAAAATCCCATGCCGCCGGCAATATATATTTTCTTTATTCTGCCCGCATCCTTGATTTCCAGCCGTTTCATCAGAAAATGAATGCCGGCGCGCACCGCCGCTTTCGCCATCTGGATATCCCTGATATCCTCCTGCCTTATCATCACCCGTCTGGTTCCGTCCCCTATCTCCGTCTCTATTCCTGTTGCAAAATACGGTTCTGCCAATAATCCCGTGCCGTCCGCAATCCCCTTTTCCAGTAAATCCGCCAATGCGGATATTCTCTCCGACCCCAAGGAACCGTCCTTTCCCCTTCCTTCAAATGCCGGCCCTGCCGCGGCTGCCGTAGCTGCCACCCGACATCCCGTTCCCATTACCATTTCCGCATTGGTTCCCAAATCCATGAAAAGCCATGCCGGTGTTTCCGGGCCGTTTTCTTCCTGTCCGCCCCGTCCGGAATCCGGCCGGCAGGGCTCACAGGCCGGCCGCAGCCCCTCATATCCCGTTTTGCCGGAACCGCCGGACACCGGGCCGCATAGCCCGCAGGCAAACAGCCCTGCCAGAATATCCCCGCCCACAAATGCCGAAATCCCCGGCATCACTGCCACCTCCATGCCGTTCCAGCTGAAAAAGGATGTTTTTATATCCACAGGGCGGAACGGACTTTTTCCCAAAGTTTCGGTAGGATAGCCCAATAAAATATGTCCCATTGCCGTATTGCATGCAATGACCATAAGTCTCGGTTTCCCGCCCCCATGTCCTACCGCACTGTTTTCTAACCGCTCCCTGCCTGCCGCCAATGTGTCCCATATCAATGTCTGTAATTTTTTTCCACCGTCTCCCTCCGCCGCTTTTATGCGGGATATGACATCTGCCCCGTAACTGCGCTGAGGATTTAAACAAGTATATGTGTCAATCGGACGGCCGGTGCCGATATCCAATAGCTGCATGGCAACCGTAGTGGTGCCTATATCCGCCGCTATCAATGTCTCTTCCGCACCGAAGTTCCCGTCCGCGGCATATTTATCATCGGTGTTTTCCTCTCCCCTGCTTCCCTGTTCCTCCTCTGTTTCTTTTCCCTGAGATATTCTCTCTTCCCCCTCTTTTGCCCGGCACTCCGTCACCACTTGGCACCGTCCTTCTTCCGCTCTTTTTTCCTCTGCAAAATCCGTCACTACCGAGCATTCCCGTTTCGGCCGTGCCATGCAGGCCAGCCGGCAGCCTTCTCTTAACCTCTCCGGAGGAATGAGGCTTCGGTCTGTCTGGGTAGGCAGCGGCGCATGACTTACGAACCGTACCACGCACTTACCGCATTTCCCCACTCCGCCACAAAGAGAAGGCAGCATTACTGCGCCCTCTCTCATCGTTTCCAGCAAAGTATTCTTCTTATCATGCATCAGTTCATAAGAACTGCCTCCGCTCCCTTCTCTCAGAGTAATCTTTATCCGTTCAGACAAATTGGTTCTTCTCCTTATCATAGCTGTAATCAATGGAAGCCAGCTTTTCCTCTATTTCCTTGCCGTCAATATCCATATCTTCGCACATCTTCCCAAAATCATTGTAATAATCACGGAGTTTCAGGTTCACGAAACTCAGCAGCATTGCCGGATCCTTCGGAATCATCCTATCGCCCTCCTGTCATCTAATCAGTTTATAAAGCTTTCCTGTTTTATCCAAGCGCAGAAACAGCCTTTCCCTGCCGCTTCTTACTTTTTCCCGGCTGCCAGCTGCCCGTTCTCAAGCACAATCTCAATCACGTCTTTTGCGCCGACTTTATCGGCCAGAATCAGCTTAGCCGACAAAGTTTCCACATATTTCTGAATATAACGTTTCAGCGGCCTTGCCCCGTATACCGGGTCATAAGCATTGTCCGCAATGAAGGTTTCCGCTTCCGGAGAAAGTTCTATAGTCAGTTCCCTGTCCGCCAGCCGCCTGTTCAGGTCATTCATAATCAGTTGGATAATACCACCGATATTTTCTTTCGTCAATGGCTTGAACAAAATTGTTTCATCCAGTCGATTCAGAAATTCCGGCCTGAAATGGGCACGCAGTTCTTCCATCACCTGTCCTTCGGCTTCTTCTTTGATGCTTCCGTCGGCTCCGATGCCCTCCAGCAAATATCCGGCCCCAATATTCGATGTCATAATCAGTATGGTATTCTTAAAATCTACGGTACGTCCTTGAGAATCCGTAATCCGGCCATCGTCCAGCACCTGCAGAAGCACGTTGAACACATCCGGATGGGCTTTTTCGATTTCGTCAAACAACACCACAGAATAAGGCTTTCTGCGCACCGCCTCCGTCAGCTGCCCGCCCTCTTCATAGCCCACATATCCGGGAGGTGCCCCGATAAGCCTGGATACGGAATACTTCTCCATATACTCGCTCATATCAATACGCACCATATTATTTTCATCATCAAACAAGGAAGCTGCCAATGCTTTTGCCAGTTCCGTCTTTCCTACGCCGGTAGGTCCTAAGAACAGGAAAGAGCCGATAGGTTTCGTCGGATCTTTGATGCCCGCCTTGGAGCGGATAATGGCTTCCGTCACTTTTGTCACGCCTTCATCCTGCCCGATTACCCTCTTATGAAGTTCCTCGTCCAAATGCAGTGTCTTATTTCTCTCGCTTTCTGTCAGTTTGGCCACCGGTATGCCCGTCCACCTGGAAATAATGCGGGCAATTTCCTCATCGCTGACGCTCTCATGCACCAATGACATCTCTTTGCTGCGCACGTTCTCTTCCTCAATTTCCAGCTGTTTTCTCAATGCCGGCAGTTTTCCGTAACTCAGTTCCGCCGCTTTCTCCAAATTCCCCTCCCGCTGGGCAATCTGGATTTCGCTGTTCATGGCATCAATCTGCTCCCTCAGCTTGGAAAGTCTGTCCACGGAAGCCTTTTCATTGTCCCATTGTGCCTTACGGTTATTGAATTCCTCTTTCAGTTCTGCCAGTTCTTTCTGCAAGTTTCCCAGTCTTTCCAGACTCAGCCTGTCGTCTTCTTTCTTCAGCGCAGCCTCTTCTATTTCCATCTGCATGATTTTGCGCTGCAGTTCGTCCAGTTCCGTAGGCATGGAATCCAGTTCCGTCTTGATCAGGGCGCAGGCCTCGTCCACCAAATCAATGGCTTTATCGGGCAGAAAACGGTCGGAAATGTAACGGTTGGAAAGAACTGCCGCACTGACCAATGCATTATCCATGATTTTTACGCCATGGTACACCTCATATCTTTCCTTCAGCCCCCGCAAAATGGAAATAGTATCCTCCACGGTAGGTTCTTCCACCATGACGGGCTGAAACCGCCGTTCCAAAGCCACATCTTTTTCAATATACTGCCGATATTCGTCCAAAGTGGTAGCGCCTATGCAATGCAGTTCCCCCCGTGCCAGCATTGGCTTCAGCATATTGCCTGCGTCCAAAGCGCCGTCTGTTTTTCCTGCTCCCACAATCGTATGCAGTTCGTCTATAAACAGGATAATCTGTCCGTCACTGTTCTTTACGTCTTCCAGAACTGCTTTCAGCCGTTCCTCAAACTCCCCGCGGTACTTTGCGCCGGCCACAAGCGCACCCATATCCAAGGCGAAAATTTTCTTGTCCTTCAGCCCCTGCGGCACGTCCCCGCGCACGATACGCTGTGCCAACCCTTCCACCACTGCGGTTTTTCCCACGCCCGGCTCTCCGATCAGCACCGGATTATTCTTTGTCTTCCTGGACAGAATACGAATCACATTCCGGATTTCACTGTCCCTTCCGATGACCGGATCCAATTTCTGGTTCCTCGCCTTTTCCACCAGTTCCTGACCGTATTTCTCCAACGTGTCATAGGTCGCCTCCGGGTTGTCGGAAGTTACCCTCTGATTTCCCCGTACAGTGGACAACACCTGCAGGAAACGTTCCCTCGAAATGCCGTATTCACGGAATATTTCTTTCAGTTCTTTATTGGGATATTTTATCATGGACAGGAATATATGCTCCACCGATACATATTCATCTCCCAGCTGCTTTGCCTCATCCTCCGCGCTGATTAGGACTTTGTTCAGATCCTTCCCTACATAAACCTGCCCGCCCTGCACCTTAACCCTCTTCTGCAGAGCACTCTCTGCCCGGGCCATGAAATGTTCCTTATTTATTTCCATCTTTTCAATCAGTTTTAAAATCAGGCTGTCCTCTATGGTCAGAAGGCTGTATAACATATGCTCCTGTTCTATTTCCTGATTGCCATATTCATATGCAAGCTTCTCACATTTTTCCACTGCCTGCATGGATTTCTGTGTGAATTTTGAAATATTCATGCTTTTGCCTCCTCGTTTTTTGTTCTACCATGAATATAACACCAGTTGTTAGCAGTGTCAAGAGGTGAGTGCTAATTATTTTGGTTATTTTTTGCAAACCCAGTGTTTATGCGGGTTTACGGGTTATAAATTTTCTGTAAAATCCGTTTTTTCGGTTTACTACACCACTACTACACCATTTTTATTTTTTGGGTGTATTAATTCCCTGCCACTCTTACATATCGCTCTACTTCTTCTTTAATATCCTGCTTACTTGCGATATGATTATACACATCCATCGTCACATCACTGTGGGCATGTCCCATAAGATATTGCAACACTTTGACATTCATGCCTTGTTTCGCCATATTACTACATGCTGTGTGACGTAAATTGTGGGCTGAGATTTTCGGGAGAAGTTCTGCCTTGCGGTGTTCTTTCCTGGCTTTTCCCTCTTCTTCCTTATTATATGCATCTATAACATTGTAAATCACGTTATTAACTGCACTTGGCATTAATGGTCTTCCAGTCTTTGCCAGAAATATGAAATCCGAATATCCGTCAATTTCCTCTGTGCTGTGCCGCCCCAGCATAAAATTTATTTTCCGCTGTTCTGCAAAAGCTCTATGTACTGTATCGGTAAATGGTATTGTCCGTATGCCCGCTTTTGTTTTCGGTGTTGATATCCTGAAACAATATCCATCTCCCCAGTCTTTATAAATCAACTGATGATTTACCGACAGTTCTCTTTCTGCCATATCCACATCCGACCAGGTCAGGCCTATCAGTTCCCCACATCTTAGTCCGGTTTCCAATAAAACCGTAAACATCGGCGCATATACATTGTAAACATTGCTTTTATTAATAAGAGAAAATAATTTTTCCTGCTGCTTCAAAGTTAATATCTCTTTTTCTTCTGGTTGTTTTCCATAATCACAAGATAATGCTCCCTTAGCCGGATTCTTCCGTATGATGTCATCATCAACCGCCAGTTCCAGAGCAGGATATAAAAGAATATGAATAAACTTAATTGTACTGTATGAATATCCTGCACGTGATAATTTCGCATAAAATGCCTTGACATGCGAAGGTCGCAGCTGCACCACTTTTATGTTTCCCATTTCATCTCTTACATGATTATTCCACATCTTCATATAGTTTATTCTCGTTGTATCAGCTAATTCTTTCGTTGACATATAAGTATCAAATAAGAAATTAACCGTCATTTTCTTCACTGCATTATCTGTTAAAATACTATCTTCCAAATCTTTTGCAATCTGCTTTTCTTTTACCCTAAGTTCCGGTAAGTCTCCTGCATAGATTGTCTGTCGTTTACCACTCTTTACATCTGTATAGCGATACATATAAATTCCATCATTACGTTGTGATTCACCTGTATGAAGGTTTCTGCCTTTATTGTCTTTCCTTGCCATAAAACCACTCCTTATCCTTATCGCACTCCTTTCCCTGCAATGGAATGGTTCCGGCTTGTTCCATTAATTTATTATACCATGAATCCACTCCATGCAACAGGAAAAGATATTGTTCTATTCTGATAATTTGCAAATGTACTGTCGTACTTTATCAACTGAATATAGGACGCGCCGCCCTATGCAAATTCTTGCTTCTGCCTGTTCACCAATCTTTCTTGCCGTTGCACGTCCACAGGAAAGCATTGCAGACAGTCCTTCAATATCTACAGTTAACGGTGTTTTTGCTTCTCTTGATATTGTCTTGTTCATATTGTTCTTCTCCTATTCCCTATATAATGACTTATTGTTTGTAAACGCTTTTCGGACTCTATATATTTCATCCCTATCCTCGTTGATTCTCCACTCGATTCCTTCTACATCCACCACTTGTTGTTCCTCATTATCCATCTTGTCTTTTAATGTTGCAATGCATGGATGCCAAGTATTCAACTGTATTACCGGTTCAAAACTGACCCAGCAATTTTCTTCATATTCCCGGCATATATTTGCACAACTATAGACTGGATAATTTATGGCCGGCCTTCCCCATTTACTGTCCGAGCGGTATTGTTTATATATAATCTGCATCTCCCTTAATATCCTTAATAGATTAGCCAATACTTTATCCGCAATTGAAGAAGATATCTGCCCTTGCTTTACAAAAGTCTGAATTTCTTCTGTAAATAGCTTCCTTAAGCGTTCTTCCCTAATCATTAAGCAAGGATTTTCATCATACTGGCTGCACCTGTCATCCGAACCTTCCAGTAATGATTCTTTATAATCATCTATCCAGACAAAATCTTCATTTCTATTTATCCAAAAATGTTCTTGCTTATACCTGTAATTGCTGAATTTGAGAATCAGACCTGTTTGCTTTTCATAATATGCTTCTCTAATTTTTGCTTTATCAAGTATCCCTTTTAGAGTCTTTAGAACCACCATTTTTTCCCCACCCAACAAATAAAAAGTATTATCACTAATATCTTGTATGCTTCTTTGGACATTATGGATAAAATACACAACAAAATCTCCCGGCATATCGATTTCTCGAAAATACATTTCCGTCACTATTGCAGCCATCTCCAACATACGCCGGTTTTCATTTAGCCTTTCCGCATTATCCATTTCAGCATAATATTTCATTTTCTCTCTCATTCCCTCCAATTTCTCCTTCAGTAATTCAGGGAAACTGTTTTCCTCCATTCTTTTCAACAGCCACCGGATATATCCTATACACACTTTTGACAGCCAAATCGGATTCTTCTGCAGGACATACAGTGCTTTTGAATTCTTTGTGCCTTTTAAAAATCCATCCGCTTTCAGATATAGCATTCTTGCATTCTGAGATTCCATGGTATCCAGATACTCCCCCGTAATAACAGCACAGGAATCAATCCTTACACGTTTGGAATCTGTACCTACAGAATCTGTCATCTGCCCTTGGAAAACACTCCTAAGACAATCATCCACTATATTTTTTACGCTGTTCCTGCGTTCCCTTACCGGTTCGCACTTTACATCATCCAAAATATACACACTGCCCGAAGACTGTGATAAATGCTTCAGAGCATCACGCCTTTTCCCAGTTACGGATATAAATTCCCGATTCAATTCGCTGTCACTGAAAACAAATGTACCGGCTGCCTTTGCCAATTCCGTTTTTCCCGACCCGCTCGCACCATCTATCCAAAGTGTAATCTTCATAAAATTTGGTTCCCCTATTTCCCTGAAATATGCATTTGTAATCGCCATTATGTTTATCAGGAACAATGGATAAAATATCTCGCAGTTTTGGTTATATACTTGAAATAAGCTGTCTATTATCTTTTTTTCCTCTTTTGTATCTGCAACCGCCGTTTGGGGAATATACGCTCCCTCAACCCCTGAACATATACCTGCATGAAACCCTTCTTTGTCTATGTACCCATTGGAACATACATACAGCCATTTTCCATTTACTTTCTGCAGCCCGTTTTTTCCAGTCTGGTATAATATCTCGTCTTCCCCAAACGCTCTGCCCAATACAGTATCTCGGAGTTTTTTATAAAACGCTTCTTCTTCCTTAATTAAAACCGGCAGTTTCTGCAGGAATCTCCGCTTATTAAGTTCATACGGCGATACGATAACTCTATAAGTATTTCCATCTGTGTATATCCGGAACTGATATTGAACCTTGCCATCCATTCCATTGATAATCTTCACAACGTCCAAGGCAAAATTTGCCACCAAGTTTCCGTCTTTCATATAGCCTTCATTTTCTTGGGAATAACCTTTTATCTGCATATGAGCCTCCTTATTTTTATAATCTTTATTATGCCTATCAGTTTTTTATAATTTATGCCGGCTAAACCTTTAGGCTGTAACCATATGCGCATCTTTATTGTTACTCCATTAATTATAGTGCTTTCTAAAATTCCGCAACTAAAAATTTTTTCCTTATTTGTACAAAAACAGCCCCATTTTTAGCAAATAAGGAATTTTAAAGTGAATTTTTCAAGACACTATAAAAACCGGAGCTGCCGCGCCGGTTTTTCATTGCTTTTAATATATGCCTTTTATATATACTGATCGACTAACAAATAACATTGCTATCTAAATCGTCTTATATCTCCCTGTCTTCTATATAATCTATTACATTCATCTTCCTATTGTATACTGCTGCTCTTATCGACATAAAATCATTAAAATCTTCTATTCTCCCCTTCTCGAAACAGCTTTTATAGCGGCTTCGATTTTTTTGTAAATTAATCCGAAAATAAACATCTTTCAAATCTTCAAATGCTTTCTCCAACATATACCTGTAATCTTCCTCACATGTTTCTTTTAAATTATGATTTATAATAACATCCACCAACTTCTTACATTCTTTTAAGCAAGTTTTAATATCTTCTATTTCTTTCTTTTCATTACTGTTTTCCTCCAACTTGTCTTTTCCTTTTAAATTTAATATTTCTTCACAGAAATGTTTGCTGCTCATCCAATTAGAATTTTCAATTATCTTTTTGAGTTCTTCATTTCCCGATTTCCCCTTTTCATAAAATTCCTTTTCAACTGAATCCTTTATTCCCTTTTCTAGGCATTCATCATGTATATTGCCAAACCGTTCCACCCTCCTCATCGTTTCTGTAAAGTCCATAATCATACTCCATCTATTCTTCCATTTCTGAACCCATCCAAACTCCAGCGTAAAAAAATCCTTCTGTCCTCCTACCTCTTTTCCTTCTTGCCCGTAATATATATTATTAGCCGGAACAAAAAATCTTTCTTCGAAAATTTTATTTTTATCTGTCCTAAAATAAAAATCATCTACATGTCTTCTAACTCTGCCAGCTAATATGCTGACTATATATTTTAGCGTATCTTTATCTTTATCTTTCATATACTCATTCATGGGGTTAAGGTACTTTTGATCCATTTTCTTTACTTTCCTTATAGCTTCACTCTCCAAAAACACCGGAATAATTTCAGCAAGCTCATCTCCCAATTCCTTTGCTTCATCTCTGGTCATCACCCCATCCCACTCATCACAAATCAAAAACAAATGCAATATGACATCCGGTGCGCTATCCCCTTTGAAAAGAAGTTCCCTTCTTTTCCCATTAGGAGTTCTTGTTTTATAGAAATCTAATTCTTCTGACAATCCGATTTTGCAAAAACAAGATTCTATTTTACTCTTAATTGTTTTTTGGTTCTTTTTCCCCTCCGTTACTCCTTCCTTCTCCCATCTCTCCTTCAAGTCTTTCACTTTGTAAAAAACTTTATGCTCACTTTCATAATCCATCGTAATTATACCTCAATTTCTTTCCCATACTGTAGTTTCTGTATCCCATCAATCCACGTAAACCATAAAATATGTATTTTTTCTAATTTTCTTCCTTTCTGTAATATAATATTACCCCATTCTACATATTTTGTCATCAGATAATGATATGTTTTAGCAAGAAACAGCATTTTCAACAATTTCTATCCCAAACCTAGCCATTGGCCTTTTTAAGCTGGCATAACTGGAAAAACATCCCCTCCGGCTATGCCAACTGGCCATATATTTTAACCTTCCCCGTCATTCTGGGATAAAGCCGTGACAATTACCGTCAGTATCCCGATTACAACCGCTCTAATTATTTTATCCATATACCAGCCGCCCTTTCTTTATCTGCCCGTAATCCATACGGAAATCCATCCATTCCTGCCATCATGCGCATATCTGGATTTCCCCTGTCTTTGCATCATAATAATAACTGTGGTCTGCAAGGCGTTCCTCCATGTCCACGCACATTTCGTTAATCTCGGCAACCATAGCATCCAGTTCCTTCTGGTTCTGCTCCTCCGACACCGGAAGGAAAATAGTCTCATGGATGGAGGAAGGCAGGATAAAACAGTCCTGCCCTTTCACTGTATCCCGTATCAGTTTCCCATTCAGAATGCCTGCCGCCCCGTATAATCCGGATGCATTGCGCAGGATATACATTTTTCCGTTTTCCATCCTGTCCGCATTCTTCCACTCCTGTTTATCCCCGTCGTTTATAACGCTCTGTACATATGCCCCTATTTCGAGGAAACGGTAACCGTCTCCTTCCAGATTGTGCATGGCCTGTTTATAAAGCTGCCCTTCGCTTATCCCGTAGGCTTCCATCATTCCGCAGGTGATTTTAACACTGCAGCTGTTCCCCGCATCCGCCGCTTCCCGTATGATATAAATGACTGACAGGTCAAGCAGGCTTCTGGATACCAGCTTTCCAAGCAGCTCCCTGTTCTCTTTTGTGGAAAGCAGCACGGGGTATACTTTTTCCCTGACAGCATCCCAGTTGAGAAGCCTGCCGGAAAACTGCGCGATCTGCGGCGGGCACTCGCTTTCCGTCCTTAAATCCGCGATATCTTTTACACATCCGTCTATGTCCGTATTCCCCGCATCATACATCCTGAAAAACTCTTCAAGATAAATAACGGGAACTGTACCGCCGTTCTCACCATTGATACGGATACTGACGGCATCATGCCTTTTTCCATTATTCTTTAATGTATCCACCAGTTCCACATCTGCATTTTCCCCGTAAAACTCCCTTAATGCCTTCACTGTTTCTGCCTTAAATTCTTCATATTTCATATGCTTCCTCCTGTTCCGTTCCCGCTGCTTTCCTGACGGCATCTGTCAGGAAATGCAGTTCCTGTCTGTTCTGTATCCGTAATTCATTCCGGCACCGTACAGCCGGCCTCTGTTCTTATGCCACTGATTTGGTTTTCGCAAGGGCACTCATTATCCTGCCGTACAGTTCCCCGGTCATATCCCCCGGATCATGGATATGGTATCTTTCCATGACCTCACCCATTCCGACGCCCGTACGTTTCAGTTCCGTTTCCAGCAGTCCCATTTCCTTATCCGATATCCTGCCCTCATCTCCTTTTCCGGCCGCCTTGCTTCCGGCTTTTAACTCATACACCTTCTGCCCTTTTTCGTCGGCAATGAACAGCCCGTCTATTTCCCTTTCCCTGTTATAGGAAATGGACTGTACGGAAAAACGGGCACTGCAGAAGAATTTTTCCCCTTTTTTCTGTATGCCTGCTCTGGATGCCGGAATCCAGATAAAAGGGGCGCTGTACAGTTCACGCCCGATTCCCCAGTTAAAACAAGCCCGTTTAAAGGAATCGGATGCCAGCGATTTCTCCTTTTCTGCAAAACCCGTGGTCCCCACATCCTGCTTGGATACCCATTCCCCCTTCCCGCTGTCATAAACTTCCACGGTACAGTACAGGCTGCCGTCTATGCACTGGTGGCTTCTTTTCCATCCGAAAGGGCCGAAGGTCTCGTCCAGTATCCTCTGGTCCACCCTCGCATCCTTGTACAGCAGCAGGACGGCTCCTTTCTCATTTACGGTTGCCGCACGGCACTCGATTTCTTCCGCCTTAAGCAGCCGTATCACACTTTTTTCCATTTTCCAGATCCCTCTTTCCCGTCTTTATCCTTTTCCACGTTTCCTTATCTGCCAGCACATTGCCGGCTGATTCTTTTAATTCCCCATAAAAACCGTCCTCATGCTTCAGCCATTCCTGATACAAAGTTTCCAGTATTCCGGAGTCTTCCTGCATCATATTTTCCATGGCTTCCCCTGTCATTTCACCGGAAAAATCCGCCAGTATTCCATGCAAGTTTACAAACACTTCGATTTTATAGGAACTGTCATAAATCGCCTCCCTGCTTTCCTTCAGCAGTTCTTCCTTAAAAGACTGCAGTTCCCCATGAATCCTCCGGCAGAAAGTTTCTTTTATGCCCATCCCTGCCTCCTATGCCGCCTTTATCTGGAAACGGCGGGATGTGGATGTTTTCGCATAGTCGCGGTATACTTCCGGCATCTCCTGCCGTATCCTCTTCGCATCCAGCCGCGCCGTTTCCACGTTCCCCCATGAAACGCGGTACTTCCTGCTGAACGCCCTCTCATTGTCCTTCATGTACAGCTTTACCTCCTGCTCTATCCGGCGCTGTTCCTTTTCCAGTTCCGCTATCTGCAGGAGGATTTCCTCCCTTCTGGCCAGTTTTTCATCAAACCCCACCAGTTCGATGGTGCTGTCCCTTCTGGCCGTATGGAAATATTGTTCCAGCACTTCGCTGCACGGCTCCGAGCCGTCGGGGTCCGGCATGTTTCCTGCCATTACATGGTTTTCCCAGAAATCCCTTTCCGTCCTGACCAGCCGGCCGATTAATTCATCATCCCAGACCAACTTATGGTATTTGAATTCCTGTCCGAGAATGACCACTGCAAGATACCACGTCCGCTTCCCCGTTACCGCCATATAATGGACACACTGCAGGATATAATGAAGCGGGATTTCCCCGTCCTTCCATTTGTCCGCATTATAGGCGCTGGCGGTCTTGCATTCCAGCCCCGCGTCCTCCCCTATGACCAGCCGGTCAACATCCGCAATCATGAACGGGTTTTCCCTGCTGCGGTACATGTAATTGGAGCGGCGCACTTTCAGTCCCGTTTCCTCCATAAACCTCTGCGCCACATAATCCTCAAGGTCATGCCCCTGTCTTACGGATTCACTGTCCTGCTCCTGCCGCCCCCCGTAGACTTTGTCCTGATAGACTTTCATGGGACTGCTGTACGGGTTCAGCCCGCAGACTGCCCCCGCATCCGAACCCCCGATTCCCGTTTTTCTCAGCCGCAGCCATTCTTCCCTTCCCAGATTTCCCACTGCTGTTTTTGTATACACAAAGCATTCCTCCTTTCTGCTTTCATACTGCCTCCGTCATATTCTCAATAATACATTTTTATCACAGCAGGCATCGCGCCATCCCTGTTTCCCATGGTTCCATAGCCAGCCGCAACATAAAAAGGGGATGGACAGAACCATTGTGGTTCCAACCATCCCAAGTTTTTTCTGTCCGTCCCTTTCTGTTCAAAAAGTGGCAGTATTACAGAATACGGGCAGATTACAAAATCATGTCCCGTATATGACAACTCCTGCGCCGTTTCCATATAAATGGGGACGGACAGAAATATTCCTTATTTTTTCCGTGATATATTCCAATGATTACAGCCATTGTTCCAAAAGGATTAAACGATCATAACAGGGTCAGGCTGTTTCCTCCAGTTCATGGATAACCCTTATACCGTCCTTGAAACCCTGCCTGTAGGCTGCCATCCCATATATCGTTCCGCAGTTATTGGTAGTTGAAATTGCCCTGTCAACCACCGCCTCCTGTTTCCCGTCCAGCATGATTTTCCTCATTTCGTTAAATGCTACCTCCTGCTCCCTCAGTTCGTGATGGTATTCGTCATCTTCTTTCAATGCCACTTCCAGGGCTGTTTCCATTCTCTCTTTTACCAAAATATCCAGCAGTTTTTCTTTCTTCATTCCCATCCTCCGTTCCCTGTCTTTCTTCCGGTTTCTAAATTGCCTATCTTATGTCCGGAACATCTGCCCGGAACCTGTACTATGCCGCCTCCACAAGCTGGTACGCCCTGTCTATCACCGGATTCCCGTCCATTGTACGGATAAACAGGTTTTCCCTGTAATTTGCCGTCCGGCGCAACGGTTCCGCATGGGTGGCAAAGTCCGATACCGCATTGATGAAACGGTATGCATTGTTCCCCACATCCTTCAGGTCCGGTGCATCATAATAACGTTTTCCAATGTCTTCCCTTAGTTTACTGGTATTTTTAATCTGTGCCTCCGTCGCGCCCTTTTCCACCGGGAGAAGCAGTTCTATATATTCCCGCACCTGTCGGTCCGACATTTTCTGCCTGTGCAGTCTTTCAATTTCTTTTCCAAAGCTGTCCATGTACTTTTCCGCCATAAAGAGCGCATCCTTCGCCTCCTGGATCTTTCCCCTGATGTCGCCTGTATGTATCATGCCCCATCCCCTTTTTGCCGTCCGCAGAGCCAGGTTCAGTGTATTGTTGCACACCACACGGACCGGGGTGACCGCCACCCTTACCGCACCGGAACCGTCATGAGTGTTGCTGAATACAAGGTACGGGGAAATGCGTTCTCCTGAAATGATGTACTCATGCGGCAGCCTTGCCAGAAGCCAGACCTTCCTCCCTTCCTGCAGTGCCCCGGCAGTCTCATAGCGTACCCCGCTGCCCAACAGGGCATCCGTAAAGGCAAAGGCCTCCCTGTTCTGGATAATCTTATAGCGGTCGGTCACCACGCCCAATACCTTACGGTCGGTATCCCTTACATTTGCCTTATAGCCGGGTATCTTTTTCCCGGCATCCGTATAAATCGGTTCCTGCACCACTTCCCAGTCCAACCCCGCCAGCCGGAGTGCGTCTGCGGAATCCGGGGCTTCCGCTACGCCCGTCCCTAATCCGTGCCATGGTTTTTCCCTTGTGTAAAACATCGTCTCTACGTTTGCTGCCATTTTTCTTTCCTCCTTATCTGCTTTGGATTTTTAAATTTCTTTTTAACTGACATTCCTCTTGAATCAATATTTATTTTGTCTTCTGTATCGATGTATCTATCAAACCTCCTTCCTCTATAAAGTAAAATAGAATGACCGGCAGATTTCTCCACCGGTCATTCCATCATAGAAATTATATATAGATACAATGTCATATTTTTCAGGACCTAAATCGCCCTTAACCTTTTTACGTTTTTTCTATTCCACAATATGTTCAAAACATTCCTTGATCCAAGACCCGAATTATATTTTAAACTATTTCTCATAAGTCCCTTCAAAAGTCGTCCCTATTCCCCCAAAATCACCATTCTGTTTGATGTATATTTCGCCTGTATCCAAGAGATAGATATAAAGTTGGTTTCCATATCCACCATCATACAAAAGTGCATTCTCCCCGGAAACGAGACTTGAAATCACTTCATCCTCTATCATGCCTACATTCATCCCAGCCCAGCAATTCCCCGAAATATACATCTGCCGGTTTTCTTCATCATAAGTAAGCGTAATCTCTGCACCGAAATCTTCCCCCATATAACATCCATAAGTTCCCAATATGGAACTATCCACATAAAATTCCTGTCCGTCCTTTCCGGTCACTGCCAATTCTGTACCTTGTGGTATCTCCGTCTCACTGTCCTGATATCCCCACATTGCTATTTCCGTTAAACATGTGTCTTCATATTTCGTTCCGGACTCTGCCTCAAGAATAGTGATTCTTAAATAATCCGTCCAAACCGGACTCTCAAAAGAAATCATATCACTATATAATAACTCTGTCATATTTTGGTATTCCTCTTTTCCCAGATTCCATTCGCAGATGCTTCCATCGGAAAAACGCAGTTCTGCCCTCCTTATTTTTCCATTTGCCCCAAAAACGTTTTCATTTTTCATATATCCATTCAAAAAACCAATTTCAGTCAGATATAATGGGTTTGTAAACCATATTTCCACATACTCGCCTTCCCCATTTCCCTCAACTCCTTCAGCCCAACATGTATCTTTATTTCCATCGAATAACGCTTCCACTTTATATATATTTGTGCTGTCTGTTAATTCGGAGGAAGCCGAAACTGTATCAATATATAAGTCATTGAGCAAAATACTTTCTTTTACCTTCACGGTATTTTCCTTTCCTTCCGTCTCAAATTCAACAGACCCATTCAATCCATATGAAACATCTCCATCCATGTCATCTACGACATATTCTCCGGTATCATAACTTTCCTCTGCGGAAACAGTTTCCGCCACTGCCTCATCAACTCTTTCATTCGAAATTTCCCCCTCTGCAACCTCATCATCCGATGAACTTCCCAGCCAAAATACCCCGCCCAAAATGATAAGTAAAAATAAAATGACAACTATCACTATATACCATTTTTTGTTCAGCATATTTAATGGCACTTGCCCCTTATATAAGCCTTGCTTTATATCGTTACTATTCTTTTGACTGGCATTTATTTCTCTATTTTTCTGTATTTGCTTATCCTGTGCTTTTCCTAAAATGCCTGCTCCATTTCCGGCATTTGTCCGAACTTCTGATTCGACATGTTTTTCCGAACCATAGATGGCGTTTTGCTGCACGTCTCCATCCATATCGCCACAGCAAATTTGCTGTACTGCATAACCAATGATTCCCATATCTGCCACAGTAATCCTGTAATGATAAATCCGTGTCCTAAAATCAAAAAAAGCATTGGCAACTGATTTTCTCCAATATATGGTAAAGGTGCCGCCCTCATCATAATCAACATCATATATCATTTTCCTATATGAAAGAACAGGATTTCCATCAACCCCTTTTTCCACCAGAAAACCTAACGGTGACAGCTGCCCTATCAGATACTGAATCAAGTCATCATAAGGCACCCTGTTTTCCAATAAAAATTTTTGCTTCCTGAGTCTTTTCCACTTAATATCAAGAATACTATCTTTTACTGCAAATGCTACCATTAAAGTCAGAAAATTTGCCCCAAATATACCCTCTATTCCGTTATGTATGCAGATACCTGCTATGGTGCCTATTACCAGTGCAATAACATATATAATGTTATATTTCCTTCCCCCGTCATCCAGCGGGACCATTGACTTCAGCCTTAGTGGCTCCTGATTTTTCGTATTCATATTTTTCCTCATTTCTATGCTGCTTTTTATACATTCCAAGTTTATGGTTGCAGCACGGACACAAACTTGGGAGTGAAAGAATCAGTTCTTTTACTGTCCTTCACCTCAAACTGCCTCATCTGCAGGCCAACAGAAAATGAAATACAGTAATACAAATAAAAGCTACAGCCAAAACTCCATATAGATTTATTTTTTTCTGCCTGAAGGATTCCCTGTCATTTATCTCCTGCATCCGTTCCATTCCATACAGCTGCACATATTTGTCCAATTCAGCGATTCTGATACTTCCTGTTTTCTGCAGTGCTGACAACTTGTTTTCAGTAATCAGGGAAAGCAGTTCCGGCGGTAAATACCGCCCCTTTTCTTCCTCAAACTGCGTCCCTGTTTTTGAATCGTAAAAAGACAGAACTATCCCTAAAATTGCCCCCCATATCACAATATTAAAAACCGCATTCCAAAAACCTACAAACATGATACGAATCAGAAATATAAAAACCAACTGTATGATATATGCCGCCAATGCAGGCATACGCAGCATCTTTTCATCCTGTTCCGCCTGTATGTAATTCCTATAGTGCTGCGGTCTCTCCTGCCTTACTTTCTCAAGCCCCTTTTCCGTCAGGTTTCTTACGAAGTCTCCATACTCAGGTTGTGAACTAAAATGGGCAGCCTGACTGGTATTTCCTTTATCCGGAATATCCTGAAGATATGTGAGAAGTTCTTCATAGGAAGCATATTTCTCATAGTGCACTTTATCATTATCCAATATAATTTTTAAAACTTCCAAAAATTTTTCCGCCTTATCACTGGAAGAAAACCGGATACAGTATGCATCAATGTAAATTGCTGCAGCCTGTATTACTACATATGAAACATCACGAAAAGCAAACCTGACAGTATCTATTATGATATCCTTCCCAGTTACAATTACTCCCGTGTCATCCTCAACCGCAAACAAAAGCGGCGTACCTTCAAACCATTTTTCATCACAGGAATCCTTATGCTTTAAAAATTTCTTATCACTGCTCTGTCTGGCAATCATGACATCACCAAGAACAGATGTGCGCCAATCCTCTGAATAATTTTTGATAAACTTCTGTACAACCGGGTCATTCTCATATTCTGCAAATTCACTGACATTATCAAGATAAAATCTCACCGGAACTGGCGCAATCTTCACATCGGTTTGAGTAAATTTGCTTCCGCAGTTCTGGCATATCCAATACTCCTTCTGTTCTTCCTCGCTCCATGTTTTACTCTTTCCTGCCCCGCACATGCCGCACAGCACCCCGACAGGGCCAAGCATCATAAGGCCGCAGCAAGCTTTACCACTTCCAAATCCCTTCGTACTGCTATGGATCTTCACATTATTGGTCACAAACACCTGACAGTCCGTACTGCCACATTTCGGACATCTCATCCTAAATCCCTCCCATTATAAATTTTGCCGTCATAATAACCAGCATTATTTCCAAACGCACGCTTCCAACGCCACACAATATCCCTGTTATCAGCCTCAGAACCTGATTCGATTCTCTCCAATGAACATATTGGGTCGCCCCGTCTGCAACCAATGGAATACAAATCACTACTGAACAGAAAGGCGGCATATCAACCAGATGCCAGGTTGCTATTGCCATGATATATCCAATCATTAAGCCTGTGCATCTCGCACATAACGGAAACTGATAGCCATGCACAAAAAAACTTCTCTCCGGCATTTGGTGGCATCCGATCCTTGCCCCCAAACACATTAATTTTTCCCATCTTAAATCATTTGCCTTATCATTATTACTGTTTTTTATATCCATCTGTATTTTATTGAATCATCCTTTCTAACATCATTATTTCATATATGGTCAAATTACTTTTCACAAGTTCTTTTTAAGTGTAATGTGAGAAAGAAAAAACATTCAAGTCATAAAAATCTTTCATAACTTTTATCTGGCAACCATATCTATATGCAGATAAAAGCAGGCACATTTACAGTCCATCAGGCAGCGAAACAACTGCTCGCCGCGTGATCTGTCTACTATCCTCATGGCTCTATGCAATCAAGTAGGGGAGATTTCTCTCCCCTACTCGCCGCACGCCCCATGCGCCACTTCAGCGGCATATTTCCTCTACATAAGACTGCGCATAAAAAGAAATAATTACCTCTATTTTAGTAATTATTTCTAAATTCTCTTTAATAACAGCATTAAATCTCTTAACAACATTCCCCTACTTTTTCAACTTTCCGCACCCATCCTTTCCTGATAGCAGTTTCAATGATATTACGCCCCAAGGGGCGGAGAATGTACCCATTCTCATTCAAAATCAAATTCCGTTCCTCTAATCTGGGCAAAAAATTCCTGTTCCAAAAATTCTTTTTTCAATCTCCGCATAAAAGAAATATCAGTAGCAACTCTATAAACCGTAACAATTAATCCCCCAATGTCCAAATTCCGTAATGCATCTTTATTCCCAACACTTACGCTTCCACCTACATAAATCAGATTGCTTGCACTCGCAATAACATTAGAATAACTTAGTATTTTTCTTGTCCGCACCTCATACAAACTTCTATTCCCATCCACGCTTTCATCATAAAACAAACTGTGAACCATGGATATTAAGGTATTGATTAATATAGAAAATCCAGCTTGTTTTCCTACCGCAACTACATTGGACATATCTAACCCTCTTTTAGCCAAATCTGCTGCCAATTCTGCATTGATAATAGAAATAACAGGGAATGGCAAACTGTTCTTTGTATTCAGGTCTGTTCTCAAATGATGAATTTCTTTAACCAACGAAGCCCCTATCTTTTCTTTCCCCTCTAACCCCTCATTTAATAACTTATCTTTAGTTTTACTGAAAACAAGCCCTGTATCTGCGTGGTTTCTAAAATAATCTCTATTATTTTCGTTTGGATAAATATGATAGGACTGCCAGTCCTTATTAGTCAGGGTAGAAGTTGCAATATTAGCAGTGCCTATAACCAGTCCAAGAATTGGGTCATGCCCCAATGCCGTTACACGGTGCCCCATCTGTTTTCCACCTTTCAATGCCCCATTTGACCCTATATTTGCATCAAATGGAACATGAGGACTCCCAAGAATTTCATTTAAAGATGGATTATAGTATCTATGCGCACGGTCATAAGTTCTTTCATCAGATAATATTTTAGGCTTTTTTACTTCTTTTGCGGCCGCCTGATCGTTCAGCCTCTCCGGAAATTGTGTAATCGTATATTGGCGTACTATCTGCAATGCTACCGCAACAAACAAAAAAGCCACATCCACTTTCTTCAATCCGGTACAGATTTCAAATTTTTTATCAATATCTTCCAAAATCTGTTCCGCATTTTTTGCCACATCAGCAACCCTGTTAGATTCGTCAATTATTTTCTGCGTATTTTCAAAAATAATATCCGTTTCACGGTTTAGCTGCCGTCGCTTCTCTTGTAATTCCTCCAAATTCATACTGTGCAGCCTCCCTAGGAACACCGTTGCAAACTAAGCAAGTCATTGTATTCTTTCCTTATGCTTATCACCTTTTCTATTGCGGCGTTTTCTTCTTCCAGTTCCTTTATATATGTCGCATATTGATTAAGCAACTCTTCATACTGATTTCTGTCAATTTCCCATTTCCCCTTTTTCTCCAAAAATTCTTTTGCCTGCAGGCGAATCTTTTCTTCGTATTCACGCGAAGCTTCCACATAGCCTTCTTTCCGCGCTTCTTCTTTTATTTTCTTTTCATGCACCTTCCCGGCTATAATTCCCGTCGGAACTACATTTACCAGTACCGGTGCTGCCATAAGCCCTGCTGCTGGGAGCATGACAGGTGCTGCAATTACTGTGCCCACTGCACACATACTCCCTAACAAATATTTGCCAAAGCCCATAATATACTCCTTTCCCAATGAAACAATCCGCTCCTTGCCATTTATTTACAGTCCGCTATGAGCAATACCGCAAATTGCGCAATTCATCATATTGGTTCCTTACACGCAACACTTCCTCCATAGCGGCATTTTCGTCTACCAGTTCCTTTATATAAGCCTCATATTCATTAAGCAGTTCATTATACTCATCACTCTTAATTTTCCATTCTCCCTCTTCTTTTAAGAATATTTCTGCCTGTCGGCGAAGCTTTTCTTCATATTCTTGTGATGCTGCTATATAACCGTTCCTTCTTCCTTCTGCACGTACTTCGTCCATTTTCTTTTCATGCGCACTTCCAACAGCCATTCCTGCCGTTCCGGCGGCAACGGCTGTTGCAGCAACAGTTCCTGTTGATACTGCCATCATTCCCGTTCCCAAAGCAAGCCCTGCTCCTGTCGCACCCAAAGCACTGGTCGCTATACCAAGTCCCGCTGCCGGAAGCACAACCGGCGCAGCAATAACAGCTCCAACTGCACATATGCCTCCTAGTACATATTTACCAAATCCCATAATATCCACCTCTCTTATTATTTTTTTATTTAATGAATTATTTCAACTCCAGCAACTTGTCCCCCCTCTTATTCCATTCAATTCCTTCACTGACCCATTTTTCCACTTTGTCTAAAGCTCCCAAACTGACTCCAAGTTCATTTGTAATCATCCGCATTTCCTGTCGTTCACTATCCACATATTTATTATCAATCCAACATAATTGAACCGCCTGTATCAAAAAGAACATCTTTTCCTTGTTCGTTTTAAAATTGACATCAATTTTTTCCCTGCTGTCCTTCATGCTATCTATCATTTTTTTCGCTTCTTCACCCAGCCCCATAGCATCCGCTGCCTTTTGGTAAAACATCAATTCTTCTTCCGGCAACTCTCCATCGCATTTTGCCAGCCTGATTAATCCTTTTAAAAAATTAACTTTTCCCACTTCAGTTGTTAAAATTGCATTTACATCCATCGAAATTCCCTCCCAATTCTATTTATAAATCTCATTTTTATCCTAGCCCAAAATGTTCTAAATGTCAATAGAACATTTTGGGCTACATTAATATGTAAATAGAAAAAGGAAAAGCAAGGAGGGGATAACTATCTTCCATCGAATCAGGGACTTGCGGGAGGATGCCGACCTACGGCAAACAGAACTAAGTAAATATCTAAATATTTCTCAACGTGCCTATTCGCATTATGAAAATGGCACACGGGATATCCCAACTAATATTTTAATTGCTATTGCCGATTTTTATAATGTTAGCATAGACTACCTGTTAGAACGGACAGACTGCAAAACAATAAATACCCAATAAGTTGTTCCGCTTTTTTATAACAATTACAGTTTTGAAGGATATCCTTTTTGAATATCCTTTCTATATATGCCCAAAAATGTTGTAAATCACCTTATCGTATCAAAGATACTCCTCGGAATTTTCCAATACCTCCCAAATTTAACTGCCGGTATTGTTCCCTCTTTAATCATCCGGTAAACGGTAGACGGGCTAATCTCCAGCCTCTCGCAAAATTCTTTTACTGTCATATAAGATTTCTCCATTTTTTATCCTTTCCAAAGCAAACTGCTTTTCTAATTATTTATAAAA
>CAJTVK010000038.1:28944-32425 GCA_910579645.1 uncultured Lachnospiraceae bacterium
GACCTGTCATTAACTTCATGTTGTTCAAATTTTTTTCTATTTTTAACGTTTCCTCTATCCGGCCTATAAAATCACTTTTTAATTTTGTGGCCACAAAAAAATAATTCCGGATGGCACTGTCCTTTCACTGCATATACAAATTCAACCAAAATCTATAAATTTTTTGCGTACTTGTTAATTAATAAATATAGAGTATTAAAACTATTAAAATATGGAGGACATAATGAATATGAAAAAAGATACTAAATCAGAATTAGTAAAATTCAGAATTACAAAAGAAGAAAAAGAAAAATTAGTAAAGACTGCAAAATCAGAAAATGAAAATTTAAGCAGTTATATCCAAAAGAAAATTAAGCAGGAATATCCGAATCCGCTTTTGTCATTCCCACAGATCATTGATAACATCAATTTTTTTAACGAAATTTATCACAAGATTGAAAAAAGCGGCAATGAAACCTTATTAAAAGAAGTCTATTTACTCTATCATAAATATATTTCCAACTCTGGAAGAAAGGAATAAAATATGGAAACATCACCTGAAAGAATTCTTATTAATAAAGCCGGACGTAATCGCTACAATAAACCAGCTGATATAAATCGTGTCATAAAATATGAACTGCGTAAAAACAAAAACCCGAAAAAAGACCTGATTGCGTACGGAGGTGTGGGGGTGATGGAATGTTTCGGCATTAACAATATGATTAACCAGTTCCTTGCCGTTTGCCAACTACACACCCACAAAGGAAATTTTGGCAGATATATTGACCATGAAATATTCTCCCTGTCGCCCGAAGCCGAACAGTTCGTACTTAACAACAAGCTGGATGTTGATGCAATCGCAAGAGAAATGGCCTATGATTTTTACGAGAAAGACCATTGCCAGGTAATCTATGCGGTTCACTACGCTTCCAAAGAAACCTCTGTCATGCATATTCATTTTGCCATCAATACCGTAAACTTCGTCACAGGCAATAAACGACGTGAAAACATATGGCAGACAAAGGAACGAGAAGCGCGGTTCAACAAAATAATGACTGATGCAGTTAACAGAATCAAGTAACATTTAATGAAAACCAACTGGGACATATCATGAATATTCTGTATAAACCTGAATTCGTAAAGTTCGTTTGCAGGATTAAACTGCAAAAAGCGATATTTACGCAGAATTCCAACTTTTTGAAAGCCAAATTTTTATCATCCAATGGGTGAAAAAATAGTGGCTGATGCCATCAGGGGAGGGATCTATATTCCCTTCCTCATTATTTATCTCTCATAGATATCGCCATTGTTATAAACTCTGTATGTGACCGTATCACCGCCGATACGGCCCACAATTTCCACAAAATCCGGTGTGGAATAATGCTCCAAAATATAATCCAGCCTCTCCAATGCTTTTTCCCCCGCTTTCTCTATCCTCGTTTTTTTATTCATGTCCGCTTCTCCCTTCTTTTCATAAACCCCTCTTTTCTTCAAGCATAGGCTTATGCACATATTGCTATTGATAACTCCAATAATCCCCAAAACGTTTCTATAAAATAAATGTCCTACTGTCCTACTACACAGCCAAGGTTATCGTAGGCGACATACAGGAACAAGCAAGGAGTATCCCTTACATTCAGAATACTCCTTGCTTTCCACATCAATTATACCTAATAACTTTACAACCTTTTCTGCAAAATCTCTCTATCCTGTTCTTTAATCCCAAGCACATTCATTGCCTGTTCTGCCCCCAACTTCATATTTTTCATAAGATTTCTTATGGACTCCAAAAGACTATTCAGTCTTGCATTTTCTGCATATTCTTTTGCATAGTCTTTCGCATATTCTTTTGCATATTTCTCAACCGCTTCACACATTCTTTCTCGACCTCCTTCTTCCTTAAAATGCTTTACCCCTTTAGCCAGTTCCGGATAATACATATCCTTCGCTTCCTTACAGCCAAAGTCATGCATCAATCTTCCAACCGCATCTTCTCCCTTATAGTTTCCATTCACATACACAATATGAGAGCCATCATCAAATAACTCATTCGTTTCCTCAAAATGACGATTAATCGTATAGATCGGTATCCTATGCTTAAAGATATCCGTCCGGGTAATAAACACCATATACGAATCCTGAAGTTCCGAAAACTCCTGCCCGGCTTTCAACATCCGGGAATCCATCATGCTGCTATGGAACCTGGCTCGTCTGATATGCGCTCCTTCCGGTTTTTGCTGTACTTCAACATTATAGTGCTTTCCCGTACTGTCCTTTGCCAGAATATCTAAGCGGATATCCCGTCCGCCAACTACGGGACTTTGCAATTCTCTCTGACCTACAACGCTTATAACCTGAATATCGTCCTTTTTCAGTATAATCTTTAACAAAAGCTCTGTTGCTTCTATATTACCATCAAACACCATAGACATTAAATCGTCATCGAATAAACTCATTCCGTCAACAATCTGCTCTACAGTTCTGGCATCCTGCCGTATTTCTTCTCCAGCCACCTAATCACCGCCTTTTTTGACTGTCTTTTCTTTTGCCATCTCATCATTAAGTTACTATTATTATATCCTATTGTGCAAGGACTCACAACCTGATTTTTCCGAAACCTCAATATTAATAGCATGAATCAAAATCGAAAATCACTTACACCCAAGACATTCTCCTGCCATTCATCCAGTACACCATTTACTACACCATTTTCTCCCAAAATGACGACCTTTGATGAACCCTAATAAATAATAAAATATGCCTAAACCCCTTTAAAACAAGCACTTACGGCATATCATGAAACAAGTCGGAACTCACCCTCCACTATCAATAGGTGAGTGCTAATATTTTCAGTAAATTTTTGCAAAGCCAGTATTTATGCGGCTTTGCGGGTGATAAAATTTCTGTAAAATGCCAAATAACATATGTTATACCCCATCCATACCCCATTTGTGAAAAAATTTGGGGTACGGCTCCGTATCTGGTTTCATCAGATAACGTCTTGTAACTTATACAACCATCAGGTCTTCCATCTTTAATATTTCCTTTTCTATTCTCGCATATTCCGTGATATGGTTATAGACTTCCATAGTGACCGCGATATTTGCATGCCCCATGATGTACTGCAATACCTTTACATCCATCCCGCGCTCCGCCATTCTGGTGCATCCTGTATGCCTTAAAATATGGGCTGATATTCTTGGCATCATCTCCGGCTTGCGGTGCTCCTTTTTCGCTTTCACCGCTTCCTGCTTATTATAGGCATCCACGATATTGTAAAGCACGTTGTTGACTGCGCTGGGCTGTAAAGGCCGTCCGTTCTTGCTGGTGAAAATAAAGCCTTTCATACCGTCCACTTCATAATCCCTGTCTATCCCCATCATGAACTGGTATTCCCGCTGCTTTTCAAAAGCCTTTCTGACACTGGCTGTCATGGGAATATCCCTTACCCCCGCCTCGGTCTTGGGAGATGTAACACAGAGCCTGCTCCCTTCCCCCAGAT